>CALGVF010000027.1 GCA_937920115.1 uncultured Clostridia bacterium | reverse complement strand
CAAGAAAATTTCAGACTTTTCCATATACCGCCTTACTTCTTCGGGCTTCATAGAACCGAGCATTTGAACACAATCTTCAAGATTCTCCGCCTTTATCATATCGCGGATTTTATTTTCCAATTCGCCGTTACCTATTAAAGAGAGTTTGAATTTATATCCTGCTTGTTTTAACCGTTTGGCAAGCCGAATTGAAGCATCCGGATGCTTCAATTCTATAAGTCTTGCGACCCATAGAATGGAAGCTGGTGTTTTATCGTCAATCAACTCTTCTATATCGTCATATTTTTTTACAGTCGGAAAATATCCCCATTTAAACGCTTTATTTTTAAACAATCCCGATTTCGCATAATCCGCATAGGCGTAAGCGCTCGCGCACAAAAGAAAAAGGTTGTTAAACTTATGAAATTCAAAATAATATTTAAAAACTCTAAGAAAATTTTTATATCTCTGATAACTCGGTTTATATATTCTCTCAGAGTACTTTATAGTCAACTTACCGGTTTGGAGACGCATCCTCTCCATGTATTTAGGCGCGCTGCCGATTACGACAACGTCTGCCGATTGTATTAACCGAACCGCCTCACGGTAACTTTCGTCGCTTTTATAACTTTCGATAACAAACGGAGGAATACTTTCGATCCATCCCATTTTAAGCCTTTCTTCATCCATATGCTCGGTTTGTATAAATTTATAATTATCGCCGAGTTTATCGTAAAGTCTTTCCGAAAGGGCAGATTGATGATGAGTATAGTAATTTGAAACAAAGACAAATCTCATTTTGAAGTCTCCATTTGATTTACCCGTAATATCAACTTTCTCTTATTTTCAAGTTCTTTTACCCGAGTTGATTTGATATATCCGGACGCCGTTCCGTGAAGTAAGAGAAAACTGAATAAAAAACACGGATATCCCGTGAAAACCGGTTCTAAGCAAGATTGAATAATCATCGCAAAATACATTGATAAAAATAAAAATTCAAAATCTTTTTTATCTTTTTTTACCAGTAAACAGATCATGTTTTTTATGGCGTGTCCCATAATGGCAATGAGAGCGATAGCCGCAAAAATCCCGTACAAATCATATCCCTGCTGCAAAAAATTGTGGGCAAGATATCCCGTTTCTTTTTCAATATAGCCACCGCCGAAAAGAGAAAGATTAAAATATTTGAAATAAAGCAACGATATGTCGTTTCTGCCTGTTTTTACGCCCTCTGAAAAAAACCTGTCTACTATCGGTATAGACTTTAAAAAAGAAATATTGTTTGAGAAAATGCAAACAGATATTACAAGCGCAACGACAAACACAAAAGCAAATAACACGCAAGTTTTAACCACGTTTACGCTTTTTTTACTAAATAGAAAAGTTACCATGATAAATAAAAACGATAATGCAAATATCAAGAACGGCGTCCTCGTCCCCGTTTTCGCATTAACGAGAAAAACAAATACCATGGATACTATCGACATAACTTCGGATATTTTATTTCTGTCACAAAAGAAAGAATATACAGAATAACCTATAACTACTGACGACGTCAACCCTATAAGCGTGACCGCGATTTTATCTCCCGTCCAGAAATTATATAAAATACGTTGTCCGTGCATATTAAAAGGCTTTTGTAAATTATACAAGAACGTAACAACCACGAAAAAAGCGTAACCGAAAAAAATCGAAAATACTAATCTTCTGATATATTTTTCTTTATCCGATGCTTTACAAAAACCGCTGATTCCGACGGCGTACATAACAAAAAAATTTATACTTTTCAGCGCTTCCGATAAATCATAGTACAATACGGAACAAAACGCCACGCTCACGGTTAAAACCAGCGTAAAAACAGAACAAACGTCGAGTCTAATCGTATTGATTTTAAGCATCGCATAAAAGCCGAACAAGAGACAGACAATGCTTCCTCTGCCGAATAAATTCATACAGAATAAACTTATAAGCAGAAAAAAGACAACCGAATTTTCAAGCGGCGAAACGTCCTTTTTTGCCGATATAGTTTTATAGTTTTCAGCCTTTACCATTCAGCCCCTCATAAATATAAACATATTTTTGCATCATTGTTTTTTTAGAATATTTTTCGCTTGCTTCTATCGACATCTGTTCGGACAAATATACAGTTCCGATAATTTTATCTACTTCGGATTTAAGAGCGTCAACGTCGCCATACTCCACGAACGAACTGTACTCGGGTATTGCTATCTGCTCCGGCGCGCCGGCTTTAAAGCCTACGACAGGCGTCCCACAACACAAACTTTCCGCCGTCACCATTGAAAAGGTTTCTTTCTTGCTTGTCAATAGAGTAACGTCAGCCATCGAGTAATATTTCGCTAACAAAATTTGATCGGAAACGTTTCCTAATAACAATACGTTAGACGGGACTTTTAATCCGTTCGGATAATTTCCCGCTACAACAAATACCACGTTTTCGTCAAGCATTTTCTCCGCAAGTTTTATTACGTAGTAACCGCCCTTAATACTGTTTACGTCGTTATTAAACGCCGGCGTTGCGTGAAATATAATCTTTTTACCGTCGAGTCCCATTTGTTTACGCAATTCCGAAGTATCGTAACAATGAAAAACATCCGTATTGACACCGTTTAATACAACCTCGTGTTTTTTATTCTGCAAAATAGGAGACTTTTTTGCCCTGTCCATAAGCCACGGCGAAACCGAAACGACAACAAGATTGTCGTCAAATCCGTTAAACGCTTTTTTCATTTTTAACCACGACTTTGCCGTTCCGTCAAAAAACAAAGTC
Organism: uncultured Clostridia bacterium; assembly: GCA_937920115.1. Classification (GTDB taxonomy): domain Bacteria; phylum Bacillota; class Clostridia; order Christensenellales; family Borkfalkiaceae; genus UBA10281. The sequence goes on along the minus strand of CALGVF010000027.1, from coordinate 11,109 downwards.
TTGGTTTCTCGTCTGAGTCTGGGACAATGACCGCATCCCGTTTGCCATCTATCGCAATCCAAGGCGTGTCCGCAATTCGCCGTATACATAAACTCCGCATGCAACGTCAACACAGTTTTTACATTATTCTTCTTTAACCACGTAATCAGGCGATAAACGTTGACAAAATAACCATTTAAGCATTGAAGATGAACTACGTCGGGTTTCTCTTTTTTAATGATCGATATAAGTTTTTTTGTCGAGAAGTAGCACCCACCGTACATAAGACCCGTAAATCTCGATAAAAGATTATTGCATTTCGAATAGAACTCGCCGCACGTTTTATGAACGTTCTTTTCCTTTGTTTTTTCACCCCTGCCGTAGCAAACAACAGAGTCATAGCCATATTTTAACAACTCAGAATGAATATCGTAAGTAATCTTACCCGTGCTGCCTTTATTGTAAACATTATTAACCTGAAGTACTTTCACTTATTTTCTCCATAAGGGAATAAAATTCACGACTCGTAACGTTTTGATCGTGATACTTATGTGCAACAATCAAAGCATTCCGCGCTTTTTCTTCACGCATTTTTCTGTTAGTAAGCGCAAAAAGCAACTTTTCCTTTAGTTCGGTTTTCGAACAAACGTAAATCGCACAGTCGTTTTCAATCAAATGTTTCATCGAAGACACACAAGCAGGACCATAAGCGAATAGGCAAATGCCGCTCCCTAAACTATCTGCTATCTTTGTCGAAATGGAATACTTAACCAAATCGATGCTCTCCTCATCAAATGCCTCCACATGGAGCAACATATCTGCGGAGTGGAAAATTTCGTCGAATTTGTCTCCCGTTACAAAGCCATTCAATTTTATAGAATGGCAAGTCGTTAAGCATTGAATCATTTTTTCGTTTTTCTCAGCCGTATATATATGCAATTCGTAATTAAAACCGTGTTCGGCATTGATTTCATCAAGCGCAATTCCGATTTCCGCAAGAGATTTATATCTGTTACAACAAATATTTCCCATATATGTAATCGAGTTTATGGTCTCGCGCTGCTTAACCTCCTGACAAATCGGATAATTACTACCGGTCATAATGACTTTGTACGGTAACCGGAACGTATCGGAAAAATTACAACCTATTTCATTACCGATTGCAACTATATAACTCGTAAACGTAAAGAATTCTTCAATTTTGCGTTTCAATTGTTTTGAGCATTTTTTTTCTAAAAAACCGCGCTTCGGTTTAAGAAAATAATAATCGTCGCAAATATATGAAACTATCGGCAAATTGTATTTTTTTGATATTTTTATTGCTATATTGTATAAAAATTTACCCGTGCCGGGCGCCACAAAGATGCACGTCGGCTTCTCCTTATTCAACCACTTCTTTGCCCTTTTGTTAAACCAATTTGAAAACTTCCACACGTCATCACGCAGAAGCATCCGAAGCGCTTGCTGATTTTTAGGGTTTCGGTATATACTTTCATCTTTTTCGTTTTCAAACAATCCTTTTTTTGCCACACGAATCTCATCGTTTCCTATCTCCCTGCCTATTCCCCGTCTTGTAAGGCAACTTTGTAAGGCTTCTTTATCCGTAACCCTAAAATAAGAATTGCATTTGTCAACATCGGGAATGCTTGGGTAAATATATAATTGACACAACTCTTCCCTTTGAAAAAAATGAAACAATGAAAGAAAAGTCTTTCCCATACTTTGATACGTTGATATCGGATTATGACTGATAATTAAAATTTTCATTTTCACTCAAATAAATCGACTAATTTACTATATGTAATTGCTCTATCAAAACACTCTTCGCCCATTTTTAATGAGTTATTCCCCATCAGTTCCATTTCATTTCGATTATCAATCAGTATTTTTATAGAATCTCCAACATCCTGCGAATTATCGGGTCTGCAATTTATTCCCGCCTCATATTTTTCTATTAACCTCCTATACTCGGGGCCCTCTTGCGTATTTATAACAGGCAATCCCGCCATAGCATAGTCCATATGTTTATTGATTATACTTTGTGCGGCACCTTTAGTTATCGGATTAACAGCTATATTACAACGTTTTAATAACCACACCATATCAGGATACGAGAGTCTTCCCGTAAAAAACACAGGCAAGCCCTCCGCCTTTTTCATAAATTCTTGTTTTCGAGGACCATCTCCCATCACTACAAATTCGATCTTGTTTCTATATGGAGTATCCAAAGATTTTATCGCTTCAATCACGCAAGATATATCATAACTGTGCCCAAGAGTCCCACAATATGCGATTCTCACTATTTCATTTTTTGACAATTCCGATAGGCAATTATTTGCAGCCGTCTTTTCCTTAACATTTAAGCAAAGTCCTTCAACCACATCCCTGCTAAGTGTCGTTTCTTCGAGTTTTTTACGCACGTAACTATCAAAATCACTCTTATCCGTCCCCAGATACACAACAATCGGGTTGCTACACTTTTTATTTGCAGATTTAGCCCTATCCGCATACGTTTTGGAAACCGCCACAATTTGGTCTGCAGAAGCATATATCATATCCGCCTGTTTTTTCATGGGAGCAAAAATCACATTACTTATTATAGGCACATGGAAAACCATTTTAAACGCTTCGGGCCACAAGTCCTGAACATCAACAATAAACTTGACATTGTTTTTTTTACAATACTTCGATACAACGTCTGCCACAGATAAGGAAGGCACTGCACAATAGCAAATATCCGGTTTTTTTCTATTTTCTAAATATTGTTTAATATTCTTCGCAAGTTTTTTATGACTCGAAAACCGCCTCAAACAAACATTCTTCGGATAGCCAGGTTCATGTACAGCAGTAACCACAATATTCTGCAATTTTCCCACCGATAGAAAATTTTTCTTAGTAGCGTGATTAAAATCCGAAGTAACAATTTCCACTTGATTATCATAGTTTTTTGCAAGTAGTTTTGCAAGGTACACAAATCTGCTGTTGTTTCCTTCAAAAAATTCAATATCTCTTAAATATTGAGAAACAATTAGAATGTCCATAACTCTTCCTCTTCAGGGCACATCAAATTTTGTCGAATATCCCTTCACTTTCCAGCACAATAGGTTCAACATCAACGTCTCGCAAGAATACATACGGCTTATCATAATGATAAAACGGATCTCGCTTAACGTTGTTACAATTGCCATCTTCCATAATTTTGATAGTGTCCTCTATCAAATCAAAGCCGACTTCGGCCATAACTCCTGTGTATGCCATATGACGAATGTTAACCTCCGTCACTTTCAAGTTGCCGTTTTTATCTTCCTTTAAATCAAAAGATAAAATACCGTGAGCAGGCAATCCGAGTTTCCCTTCTAAATATTTGATGCAATTATCACAGAACTTGTTAATTCTGTCCTCATTTAAAAATCGACCAAAGTGCGTATTACCCGTAACGTGAGAGGGCGCCGTATTAGCCATAACGTATTCTACGCATTCCAACGCCGCTCCCTTAACAAATTCACCATCGTAATACAACATCTGATTTGCCAGATGTCTGCCGTTAAGAAACTCGCTTACAGTAAACTCCAGAATTTGAGAGTTTATGAACAGCCAACTTTTATAACTGTCTAAATTATCTAAACGCAGCGATCCTAACCCTCCGGTCCCCTCTGTTGCCCGAATCCAACATGGAAAACCTATATTTTTTTCAACATCTTCATATCTTGGATTATCTTGCGTCACTTTTATAGTTTTTGGTATAAAGTCAGTATCCTTAAGAAGTTCCGCCATAATCGACTTATCACGCAGCGACTCCGAAAGAATTTTGCTTCCCATAAATACCGAACAAGGGTATTTCCCGTTTCTCTCATAATAGTCGCCCCACTCCACAATCTCGCTCTCCGGCTGAACGAAAGCATAGTCTATACCCTTTTCGCGGACCAATTTTTCCACCCATGGAAAATACTCCGATGAAGTACAACGGGGACATATATAATATTCGTCGAGAAGATTTTTCATAAAAAAACCCATAGCCTTTTTGTCGACGTCGCAACCGATTAGTTTATAGTCGGGGTGATTTTTTCTTATAGTTCGCGCGATCGACCGAGGTGTTAATCCACCGATTCCTGTTATTAAAATTGTTTTCATGTACACGTTTCCTTTTTTAAAATTTTCGGTTTTCCAGTCTTTGAATAATACATAAAATAATTGGTATTAAAGCCATCGTTATGCGTAATAGGATGCAACTCTTCGCTTACAAAGTTCTTTTTGTAAAACCATGGTTCCTTATCGCAATTATCGAAGATTTTTTTCAGATAAGCGGTCTGAGTCGTAACGAAATAAACTCCGCAATAATTATGTTCAAGGTTCAAGAGTTTAGACTCATCCAACTTACCCAGAGCCGCTTGTATTATTCCCGTAATATACGGATAACCGGTACTTAACTCCGTTAACGGATACGCTATGTGATCTCCGCCCGGTCGTCCGTTTATTTCAATTAAATATACACGACCGTTTATTATTTTTATTTCGGTATGACACGGTCCGTTAGTAATGCCCGCTGCAATAAGCGCGTTTTTTACCACTTCTTCAACTAAATTTCTCATCTCCTCGGATAACGCTGCAGGTTGATGATGCCCGAGTTCTACACAATGCGGCGGTCCCGAACTGTCTTTCTGAGTTATCTGAAGAATATATTGTCGTCCTTCATAAGACAAACTCTCAACAGAGTACTCTTTTCCCCCGTCCAAATACTCTTCAACCAAAGCCCCCTTAACCTTAGAAACACCGATTGCCTCTTCTATTGCCTGTTTCAATTCAGAAACTGAATATACTACCGACAATCCTCTTTTTCCGCCCCCTGCAATAGGTTTTACTATTACCGGAAAACGATCGACTTGCGGGATTATAGAGCCGTCGCATTTCCAAAAAGCAGGCTGAAAGAGATTTTCGACGTTTTTCACTTTTTCTCTGACAACCGTTTTATCGGTTATATATTTTGCGACCTCAATATTATTTCCCTGCAAATTCATTTGCTTTGCAACGTGTGCAGTCGGGAAAATAGTAAGTTCGGTAGTCGCAACTACACCGTTTACACCGATTTTTTCACATTCATAAAGAAGCCTGTCTAAATCAAGAATGCTGACATTATGAAAAAAGTCTGCCACGTTTACCGCCACCGAATTTTCATCGTTTGAAAAGCAATGGCTCTCTATTTTTAATTCCTTAGCACGTTCTGCAATAATTCGTGCCATGTAACCGCTTCCTATAATAGCAAGTTTATCCATTCTATTTTCTTCCGTCAAAATCATACACTCGCAGTAAGCCGATTATTTTTTTCATCTCTTCACAACCATATCGTTGATCTATCGGCAAACACAACATATGTTCGTACATATATTTCGTCACGTTATCCATATTTTGTATTTGATTCGGCATAGGCCAAATCACCGGACAATAAACGCAATTCGCTGCAAGATATTCCTGCAATGCCAATCTGTTATTTTTAACGTAAACAGGCATATATAACGGGGCAATTGCTTTCATACTGCTTGAAATAATCTTATCAACCCCGCTGATATCTTTCAAAAATTCATTTAAAAACTCATAGTTCTCAAAACGTTTAACACATATTCGTTCGATATCGCACGAATCCCAAATAATCTTTGATTCGCAACTTATTTCCCTCAATGCGTCATTCTTCGCTATAAGACAATTCAATTCCCTGTAATGCTCTCTGAATTTGTCTTTCAACTTAGGATCCTTGATTTCCGATCCCATATACTCGTTTTTTTCTTCAAACGCCTTTTGAGCAACCGCAAACGTTTCTTTACCCGCCGGCATAACGTCTGAAATCGATAGTTTTGTTTTTGATATGAGAACACCACCGTCGGGTATAGCCAAAAACTTCCTTAAACTTCCGATATAATAATCGGCAAATTCGATGTAATGCTTTGAAAAAAGCGATTGGGTTATATCTTCGATAATAACAATTCCGCTATCGTGCAAACATTTAATCAAAGGCAATGAACTTATTAAAGTGTCAAAACCAAAGTAACCGTGAAACAAAACAACGGATGGTTTAAAACTCTCGACTTTTTTCTTAAGAAAATCATCGTCTACCGTCAAATCTTTGTTTATTCTGTAGAAATCGACTTTCCAACCCTCTTCAAGAAACGGCTGTATAACCGTTTCGCAAGTGTATATAGGCAATAACACTTTTGCGTTATTGATTTTTAATGCACGGCAAATTGCTTTAATCGAATTCCTGCCGGATTTAAAATAAATACGAAAATAATCGTCGGTTTCCCACCACAATTTAATACGTCTTTGCGGAGAATCAAGCGAAAAACTCCAAAAAGTCGAACCAATCTCACTTAACATCGGAATCTCTCCTCTCCACGTCAAGAGCATCGTGAACTTTTTTGCCGCTGCTATCGTCTACGCCTTGCGTTGCATCCGTAATATCGGAATGGCTCAGAACTTTCTTTACAGACTGTAAGATAATCTTAATATCAAGAAATATGGAAATTTTTTCCACATAGTACAAATCCAAGTCAAACGTCTCTTCCCATGATATAAAATTTCTTCCATTTACCTGAGCCCAACCCGTTAATCCGGGTCTGACGTCGTGTCTATGCCGTTCTCTATCGGTATAATAGGGAAGATACCTTACAAGCAACGGCCTCGGACCAACTATCGACATATCGCCTTTTAAAATATTCAGCAGTTCGCCCAATTCATCTAGCGAAGTCAAACGCAAAAATCTTCCGTATTTGTTCACTCGCAACTTATCCTGCAACAAATTCCCGTTTTCGTCTTTTTTGTTGCTCATCGTTCTGAATTTTATCAGTTTAAAAATTCTCTCTTTGCCATTCCTGTCTTTTTTCCCCGGTCTCGGCTGAACAAAAAACGGATTCCCCCGCATCGCTATCGCTCCGACAATCGTTAAAATCAATAAAAGCGGCGATAAAACGACTATCGCTATAAACGATAGGATAAAATCGTAAAATCGTTTAAAAAACTGTCTGTATAATACGGCAGATAGTAAAAACCAAACGATTACGCACACAAGAACGATAATCGTTATTCCCCACCAAGACGACGTAAGCGTATCGAAAAATTCTTTCATCTTAAAAACAACTCTTTATAATTTCAATGATAATATCCTGCTGCTCGGCAGTCATCTTGTTATCGCTCGGTAAACAGCAACCGCGTTCAAATATATCCGCGCCGACGCTCTTAACTTCTCCTGCTATATACGCGTTCGTGCGGCATCTGAGAGACCCGTCTCTTCCTACCGCTTCGTGCATACGATACATGGGCTGCATGTGCATCGGTTTCCATATCGGTCTGCCCTCGGCGTTGTATTTTTCAATCGTTTCGAGTATTTCGGTCGGACACGTTTTCCCTTTTTCCTTAACGTATAACGCTTCCGTATCGCTTCTTACCTGTCTGCACATATAGTCTTTATCTATGACCAACGCGGAAAGCCAATAATTGGGGTTCGAGTTCTCGATAATCGGGTTCATTTTTATCGGCAAATCTTTAAGTCCGTCGCGATACCTCTCGTATATCGCTTTTTTCTGAGCGATATGCTCTTTAAGGTGCGGATATTGACCTCTTATGACGCCCGCGATGACGTTACTCATTCTGTAATTGTAACCGACTTCTTCGTGCTGATACCATTTTGCGTTTTCTCTCGCCTGAGTAGACCATTTGCGAGCCCTGTTAGCAACCTCTATATCGTTCGTAAGCAAGCAACCGCCCGACGAACCCGTTATTATTTTATTTCCGTTGTAACTTATCGCCGCGTAATCTCCGAACGAACCGCACTGTTTGCCGTGAAGAGTCGCCCCCATAGCCTCAGCCGCGTCCTCGATAAGCAGTGCTCCGTGTTTTTCGCAAATCTGCTTTATCAAATCGATTCTGCCCGTAAAACCGTACAACTCCGCAGAAACGACGAGTTTAACGTCGGGATACATCTCAAACGCTTTTTCAAGCGAAACGGGGTCCATATTCCACGACTCCTCTTCGGTGTCTATGAATACGGGGATTCCCCCTTCGTATACCACGGGGTTTAAAGTCGCGCTGAAAGTCATATCCGAGCAGAAAACTCTTTTCCCTTCCAACGCTCCGCGTCCGATAGAGGGTCTTCCGTAAAGTCTTTCGCCGGCAAGTTTCATACAAAGGTGAAGCGCGGCGGTACACGACGAAAGAGCGACCGCATATTTAACGCCCGCATTTTCGGCGGCAAGCCGTTCGACCTCGTTTACGTTCGCCCCGACCGTAGACATCCAATTCGTATCGTACGCCTCGGTCATATATTTCAATTCTTCCCCGTGCATTGTCGGGGAAGCAAGATATACTTTTTTCTCAAAGGGTTTGAAATTCATATCGATTAGTCTTCCTGTTGCGATGTGTTCACGCAACGCTGTTATTGTATTTATTATAACATTTTATAAAATGCATTACAAGCGTTTTCGGTTTAATTTCGCATTTTTTATTTTTTTGTCGAATTAAGTCGGGCTATAAGTCGATTTTTAAACCATTTTTTTATTTCATCGTTTTTTTTAATCGGTGTATAGTTTTATTATTATTTTTAGTTAATCGACTTATAGCCCGACTTATATAAAAAACGGAACGATTGCTCGTTCCGCTCCGTCTTTTCGATTTTACCCTTTCAACATACTAAACTTATCGGGACGGCGTAAGTTGAAAAACGAACGCCCACTGATAAGTCGAAATTATCTACCGACTTTATAAGTCCTATCATTCCCGCCTGAAACATATCGTCAGCGCTTACTTTCGATTTGTCGAAACGGCGTATTATCGAAAGAACGAGTCTTACGTTGGCAAGTATAAACTCATCTCTCGCTTCCCTGTCGCCCTCCTTTATTCTGTAAAGCAATTCCTCGCTTTCTTTTACCGTCAATCGTCTCAGTCTCGACGTATCGACTCCGCATATTTCAACTTTTTGTTTCATATCAAAATACCTCCCGAAAATATGTAGTTGTCTCGTCTCGATTTTTTCGTTCGCCAAACGTTCTACCCGAGTTTCGCAAACTCCTTTTTAAGCCTTTGCACGATTTTCTTTTCAAGTCTCGATATGTAACTTTGCGATATTCCGAGTATGTCCGCAATCTCTTTCTGCGTTTTCTCTTCCTCTCCGTCAAGTCCGAACCGCATATTCATTATACGTCTTTCCCTCGACGAGAGTTTTTTAATCGCTTCCATAAGCATTTCTCTTTCGACGCCCTTTTCTATATCCTTATACACCACGTCGCTGTCCGTTCCCAAAACGTCGGAAAGGAGCAACTCGTTACCTTCCCAATCGACGTTCAACGGTTCGTCGAGCGAAATTTCGCCGCGAAGTTTTACAATTCTTCTCAAATACATAAGAATTTCGTTCTCTATGCACCTCGAAGCGTAAGTCGCGAGTTTGATATTTTTATCCGAATTGAAAGTATTGACCGCCTTTATAAGTCCTATCGTTCCGACGGATATAAGGTCGTCTAACTCCACGCCCGTGTTGTCGAATTTCCTCGCGATATAAACGACAAGTCTCAGATTATGCTCGATTAAATCCTGCCGTATTTTCTCGTCACCCGATGACAATCTCGTGACGAGTTCCTGCTCTTCGTCGGGCGTGTACGGCTTCGGAAGAGCCTCCGCCCCCGCAAGATAGTGTACGCAATTATCACCGACGGCAAACATTTTTTTCAGAAATTCTACTATTTTTGTAAATATCATATCAATCTCTCCCAACGCAGATTTACGCAAATATCGGACTTATAAGCAGATCGTACTCCCCTTTGCTCTTAAAGTCGGAAGAGGTAAGACCTATCATTACGTTATATATTATATTCGGCTTATCTCCGTTATATATCTCTAATTTTTCTATTTTATATACCGTGACCAACTTTTTCCCCGAAACGGTCGAAAGCATTACGCAATCGGAGAAAAGCCCTTTTAAAACGCCCGACTTTTTCAGAAGAGCGGAAAACTCTTCCGAGCAGACGGCGACGGGCGAATCGTCGTATTTCAATCTGTTACCGCTGTCGATAAACGCGTTTGCGGTAATCGCAGTACCTCCGACCCACATTCTGCATTTCCGCACGTATTCCACGACTTCTTTCTTACAGTAAAATATTTTTATAAGGCGTTTTACGACTAAGTATACTATCCATACGATAACTAAAATCACGCATAGCGGCAGATCCGAATCGTTGGAATACGTCCACTTATCGAAATCGATTCCGAAGGCGTAAAAGCAGGCGAACACCGCCCCGCCGAACAGAAAAGTCATAAACAAAAAAACATAAAAGCACCTTATGTACGACTTGAAATCGTTAAACTTCCCCGAAACAAAGACCATCAGAAGTCCGATTAAAAGTTTCACGATAAGCGAAAACCCGTCGTTCAGTTTGAACAGGGGTAAAAGGGCGGCGAATATACTGCCTATGCACGCCGATAAAATTACTCCCGTTTTTTTAGTTTCGAGTTTCAACGTTCCTCTCGCGATTTTTATCAGCATACAATCTATGACGAAGTTGTCCGCGAGAACGTACTCGACGTAAGCGATCATACTCCGATTATACCTCTGATTAAAAAGCAAAAATTTGCAAGTTTTGTTGCTTTTGATATTTTTTTGTCAACCCCGCAATTTGTTTGACATCGTAATTTCAAAGTGGTAGAATGTAAATAATAACAGTCGTTATTTTTTGGGATTCTATGGCAAACGTAAAAAAACACACGAGAGAGGGTCTTGTAAAAAAGGCTGTCGAAATGGTAAAAGAACGAGGGATAGAAAGTCTCGGGATAAGGAGTTTCGCCGAATACGCGGGCATCTCCACCCAACCCGTTTATTTGAATTTCAGCAATTTTCAAGGGCTTAAAGAAGCCGTAATAAGCGAGATAAACGACTTATACGAGGACTTTTCTAAAAAAGAGATTGAAAAAAGCAAATACCCTCCCTATAAGGCGAGCGGCATTGCTTACGTTAATTTCGCGAGAGTCCACCCCGAACTGTTCAAGATTTTGTTTATGCGTTCGAGAAAGGGCGAAGCGACGAAAAAAGCGGACGAATACTTCGACGAAAAAGCGAGAGAGGTTTCCAATAATCTCGGACTCGAAGAGAAAAAGGCG
>CALGVF010000026.1 GCA_937920115.1 uncultured Clostridia bacterium | reverse complement strand
AATTATGCCGAAAATCGAGAATAAACTCGGCGTAAACGACAAAAATTTGTTCGTCAATCTCTCGGTCAGAGTAAACGAGGATATTTCCTCGCCCGTTCCGTTCAATTTAAACGTGGTAATGTTTGGTCATTTCACAATCGAAAACCCCGCGGATCAGGCGACTTACGTCAAAGAGTCGATTGAAGCCCTCTATCCGTTTTTGAGGGCGGCGGTCACTTCGATTACGGCGAACTGCAACATTCCGCCTTACGTACTTCCCGTGATTAACACCGACGAGGCTTCGGCTCAGCCGTCGGAAGTTGATAATAAAAATAAGGAGAACCTTAACTGATGAGAAAATTTATCAAAGAGTTCATGGACTTTATTAAAAGAGGTAACGTACTCGATATGGCTGTCGGCATTATCGTCGGCGGCGCGTTCACGGCAATCGTTACCGCCCTTTCCAACGGCATTTTAAAGCCGTTCATAAATTGGATAATATATCTTTGCAACGGCGGCAACGCTGACGCTCTTTCCAAAGTATATACCGTAATCGTTCCCGCTTACGACGCAAGCGGCGTGCTTGACCTCACGAAATCTATTTACATAGATTGGGGTGCGTTTATAAGTGCGATAATAAACTTCCTGCTTATCGCTTTCGTCGTGTTTATGATTGTCAAAGTCGTGAACGAGGCTTCGCAGAAACTTAACGTTAACCTTATAATGAAAGAGGCTGTCGAAAAGAAAATGAAAGCGGGCGAAGAACTTTCCAAGAGCGACAAGCGTTGGATAAAGAGAATGAAGACCTATCACCCCGAACTCGTACCCGTGGTAGAGGAAAAGACCGAACCCACGCCCGAGCCTGCTCCCGTTCCTACCGAAACGGAAAGACTTTTACAGGAAATACTCACCGAACTCAAAAAAGACAAAGGCGAATAATTCAGTATGAAAACCACAACCCGTTCCCTTTTCGACGGCGTTCCCGAAGCGGAAAAGGCTAAACTTGACGTAAAATATATAACCGTCCCGAGAGGAACGGTTATTTACTCTTACGGAAAAAGCGACAAAAACGCCTGTTGGATAATCGACGGGTCGGCTCGGACGCTTCGCGCGGACGAAAACGGCTTCGTGTCCACCATAGAGTTTTTGGGTGCGAAAAGCCTTTTCGGCGATTATTTCGACGGCGATTTCGTCAAGGGCGACTTTGTGGAAGTCGTGGCGACCACGAGGTGCAAGATAGCCGCTATTGACTTTGAAAAGGTCGAGAAATCGGCATTTTACGCGACTATCGCGGCTAACGCTCTCGAACTCGTGAGCGTTAGGCTCGCTAAATTCACGCAGAGAGCGGAAATTCTCTTGAACAGGACTATCAGAGAGAAACTTCTGTGCTATTTCAAAAAGCGGGCGGCTGAAGAGGGCGGGGTGAGTTTTGAACTTAAATACACGCTTACGAACCTCGCCGACTATATTTTCGCAGACCGCAGCGCGATGATGCGTGAGATTAAAAAACTCAAAGAAGACGGCGTTATCGAGACGGACAAAAAGACGATAAGGCTTTTGAACAATACGCAAAAGTAAGGCTATAAGTCGATTAAAACGGCAAAAACGGTAAAATGATATTATTTTTCGATACGGAAACGACGGGGCTTATCCCCGGCAGAATAATACAACTCGCATACATAATGCAGACGGGAACGGAGATAAAATCGAAGTGTTTTTTTTTCGCGGTCGAATATATCGAGCCGTCGGCGGTAGCCGTACACGGTTTCACGCCCGAAAAACTCGCCGTTTTGTCTAACGGAAACACGTTTTCCTGCGATATCGACGAAATTTACGACGATTTCGCCGCCGCAGACCTCATTATAGGTCACAACGTGAAGTTCGATATAGACTTTATGATTGCCGAATTCCTCTATCAGTCGAGGCGTTTTCGGTATAAAGAGTCGTTCGATACGATGCGGTTTTTTACGCCGATAATGAAGTTGCCGAGGACGAACAACAAGGGCTATAAATACCCGAAACTTACGGAACTCAGCGAGTTTTTGGATATTTATCCCTACGACGTGACGAGAAAGACGGGCGAAATATTCGGGAGCAACGCGATCGGGAGCCACGACGCGAGATACGATACGACCGAATTGTACCTGTGTTTCACGGAGGGAATGAAGGCATATCCCGAAATTGCCCGAATTGTCGAAGAAGCGGAGAGAAAAGAAGATTAAAACGCTTTTAAAATGCTTGCAAAAAGCGGAGAATTGATATATACTAAGACCAAAGAGGTGCGAATATGCTTGACATTAAACTTATAACGGAAAACCCCGAACTCGTCAAGGAAAGACTTGCGAAAAAGGGTTGCATAGTAGATTTTACGGAAATACTCAGACTCGACGCCGAAAGAAAGAGACTTATGAGCGAAATCGAGGCGTTGAAAGCCGAGAGAAACAAGGTTTCGGCGGAAATTCCGAAGTATAAAAAGGAAGGAAAACCCGTAGACGAAATTTTCGCGAGAATGAGACAGATCGGCGATACCATTTCCGAGGGCGACGCGAAAATCAACGGCTATCAGCAGGAAATAACCGATTTCATTTCGAGACTTCCCAACATGCCCGACGACGATTTGCTTCCGGGCGAGAAGGAAAACAATAAAGTAATAAAGGTATTCGGCGAAAAACCGACTTTCGATTTCAAACCGAAGAATCACGTCGATTTGTGTACCGACCTCGGTATTATCGACTACGAAAGGGGCGTAAAACTTTCGGGTAACGGATATTGGATATACAGAGGCGACGGAGCGAGACTCGAATGGGCTCTTCTGAATTATTTTGTTTCCACGCACCTGAAAGACGGCTACGAAATGATACTTCCGCCGCACATGCTCGGATATAACTGCGGCTACGGCGCGGGACAGTTCCCGAAATTTACCGACGAAGTATATTGGGTAGACAGCGAGGACGGCGAGAAGAAAAAGGCGAAGTTTATGCTTCCGACCGCCGAGACCGCTCTCGTCAATATGTACGCGGGCGAGATTATCGACGAGGACAAACTTCCCATGAAGTTCTTTGCGTATACTCCGTGCTACCGTAAAGAAGCGGGAACGTACAGAGCGGAAGAGAGAGGAATGATCAGAGGGCATCAGTTCAACAAGGTTGAAATGGTGCAGTACGCTCATCCGGACAAGTCCAAAGAGGCGTTTGAAGAACTCGTAAACAAGGCTTGCAAACTTATGGAGGGGCTCGGACTTCATTTCAGACTTTCCAAACTCGCGGCGGGCGACTGTTCGGCTTCGATGGCGAGGACTTACGACATAGAAGTATGGATACCGTCCATGGGTATTTATAAAGAAGTTTCCTCGGTTTCCAACGCCAACGACTATCAGGCGAGAAGAAACAACACGAGATTCAGAGATAAAGAGACGGGCAAAACGAGATTCGTTCACACGTTGAACGGGTCGGGTTTAGCGACTTCGAGGGTATTCCCTGCGCTTATCGAGCAGTTCCAGAATGCGGACGGGTCTATAAGGGTTCCCGAGGTACTCGTACCGTTTATGGGAACGGACGTAATAAAGAAGTAAAAAAGTGAAGAAAAAACGGAACTTGCGTAAGCGGTTGTTTTACGCCATTCCGTTTTTTTATGCGATTTTATTTAACGTATCCGACCTCTATCGTCGGCTACGCCGCCACTTTCCCCAAAGGGGAAAGCAAGAAAAGTTAGATTTTGCAGAGCAATAAAATATTAAAATATTTTTCTTCTTTTTTTACAGAAAAGAAACAGCCATAAGCAAACTAAATAAACTTGCTTTCCCCTTTGGGGTATACTCTCCCGATGAAACGGGAGAGGTGGCAGACGAAGTCTGACGGAGAGGGGGCGTCCGCCGCCGAGGCGAAGTGTCGCGAAGCGACGAGAGAGGTCGTCCGCCGCCGAGGCGAGGTGTCGCTGAAAGCGACGGAAGGGGACAATAAATTACTACTACGATTTACTTTGCGTTTTATCCCCTATCGGCTTGACTTTCATTTCATTCCGTCAACCCACTTTCCCCGAAGGAGAAAGCGAGTTGAGAGATATTTTGTTTCGCAAAGTTATATTTATCTATAAAAAACACACAAATGAATTTATCGGCTAAAAGAATCGCCCGACTCGGGCTTTTCGTCGCTTTACTTATCGTGAGCGCGAAAATTACTATTCCTATGGTTCCCGTTCCTATGACTTTGCAGTCGCTTACGGTAATCTTTTTCGCATGTTTTTTAGGCTTCCTCGATTCCGCTATCGGCGTGGCGGTCTATATCGCCTTGGGACTTCTCGGTCTCCCCGTTTTCGCGGGCGGCAGCGCGGGCATCGCATACGTTATAAAGCCATCGTTCGGCTTTACTATCGGCTTTTTCGTCGCTTGCTTCGTGAGCGGTTTGATTTACCGCAAGGGCGGCAAAACTATCCGTACTATTATCGCCGTGGCGGCGGGAACGATAACCGTTTATATAGTCGGCATCGCGTATTTTCTGCTTTTGAAAACTTTTTATTTCGGTACTTCGTTCGATTTTTGGAACGTTTTACTCACTTTTTGGATAGTTTTCATACCGTCCGACATAGTAAAGGGCGTAATCTGCGTACTCGTACTGAAACGGCTCGAAATCATAAAAATATCCCCCGACGAATAGACTTAATAGGGGGGACGCCCGTAAGGCTTGAAAGGCGAAAACCCCGAGAGGTGAGTTTATGGCTTTCGGCGACGGCATTTTGGAATGTCTCGGTTTAAAATCGGAACTTGCCAACTGTCCGTACAGAGTGACTTTGTACGGCGAAGACGGCGTGACCGTCGAAGGAGTGGGCAAGATTATGAAAATAAGCGACGATGAAATAGCCTTTTTCGCAAGGAAAAAGGTCATTTTTCTATACGGCGAAAAACTGAAAATTACTCGGTACGGCGAAAAAGAAGCGTCCGTTTCGGGTAAAATAACGAGTATAAGAACGGAGGACGTCCCTAGTGGCAAAAAAGAAAAGTAGCGACCGTCCGACAAAAACCCGTCCGCCGAAGAGCCTGAAAAGAAAGGGGCTTTTGTACGACGTCTACGAAACCGAAAAGAAAATCGACGAAAGGGCGTTTTTCGAGACTTTCGGAAGGAAAAACGTGGCGTTGTACGACGTGAAATTTTCGCCGAAAAAGACTACGTTTATAGCCGACTCTTCAAACCGCTCAAAAATTTTTGCAATTTCGGAGAATATGTGCTATAATATAAGCATTACAGGGTATAAGGGTAAGTTTGCGATTTTCGCGAGACTTCTGAAAAGAGTAGGACTTATCGCCTGTTTTGCGTTTTTTTGCGTACTTGCCGCCATATCCGACGGGTATATCTCGAACGTAAAATATACGGGCGAGGGCAAGTATTATAAAGCCGAACTCGAAAAGGCACTTCTCGCCGAAGGGCTGACCGTAAACTCAAAATTCCCGAAAGACTTTAACGCGACAGCGGCGAAAATCGCGGCTTCGAGCGACAAGTTTTCATTCGTGGTAATCAGGAAATCGGGCAAGACCTTAGAGGTCGAGGCTTACGGCGTAATAGGCAAAACCGTTCCGCTTGCGGGCGAAAAACAGCAGATATTCAGTACGGTAGACGGCGTTGTAAGGCGTATCTGCCGCTACGAGGGAACTTCGGTCGTAAAAGTCGGCGATAAAGTGAAAAAGGGCGACCTTTTAATCGACGGATATTACGAAAAAAACGGCGAAAAGTTGCCGTGTCTCGCGTTCGGCGACGTGGAAATCGCGGTAAGCGAAAACTTCGTCTACAAAACGACGGGCGAGGGCAAAAGATACGCCGACAGGGCGACTTTGGTCGCAAAAGAGAAGTTTTCCGATTATTATATAATAGAAACGCATACTAAACTCATAGCGAGAAATACTTATTCGGTCACGGTCGTATACGCCGTAACCGTCGGATAAATCAAAATGGCAGAAACGAAAACCACGGTTGAACTCGGAAGTTTAGACGTATTGTCCAAACTTTTAGGGGTGTTCGACGAAAATCTGAATATTATATCGAGGGAAACGGGCGTCGTCGCCTATGTCGAGGGTACGAAGATAAGGCTTATCGGCGAAGAACAGCAGGTTCAACTCGCCGAGATGGTAATCGAAAAACTCGCCTCGATAATAAGAGCGGACGAGCCTATCGACAAGACCCGTATCATTTACTGTATCGAACTCGCGAAAGAGGGCAACGCCGAAGGCATAGACAAGGTTATGTCGGGGGTCGTCGCAATTACTTCCAAGGGCAGACAGATAAAGTGCAAGACGGTCGGACAGAAAAAGTACGTCGATTCGATAAAGAAGAACACGGTCGTGTTCGGAGTCGGACCCGCGGGTACGGGTAAAACCTATCTCGCCGTCGCGATGGCTGTGTCCGCATTCAAAAACAAGGAAGTAGAAAAGATAATTCTCACGAGACCCGCGGTTGAAGCGGGCGAGAAACTCGGTTTTTTGCCGGGGGACTTGCAGACGAAAGTAGACCCGTATCTTCGCCCCTTGTACGACGCGTTGCAGGAGATGCTCGGTCTTGACAGTTATATAAAACTCATCGAAAGGGGAGTTATAGAAATCGCCCCGCTCGCGTATATGAGAGGAAGAACGCTGAATAACGCCTTTATAATTCTCGACGAGGCTCAGAACACGACGAAAGAACAAATGAAAATGTTTCTTACGAGAATGGGCGACGGGAGTAAAACGGTAATCACGGGCGATTTAACGCAAATCGACCTGCCCGACGGAAAAAAGAGCGGACTTAAACACGCCGTCGGAATTTTAAAGAATATAAACGGGATAGAAACGGTGTATCTGACCGCGAAAGACGTAGTCAGACACCCTCTCGTGATGGAAATAATAAAAGCCTACGAAAAAGCCGAGGAAAATTCCGAGGCCGTTAAGGAAAAACGGAAAAATGATCAGACAATCTCAGAAACTTAAACCATGGAGCAAAAAAGACTATCGCAGAACGATATTGCTTTTCGCTCTTCATACGCTCGTAATCGTTGCGATGTACGCGGCTATGCTCGTGATAAACGCTCATTTGGGGGCGGTTGACAGCATCGAATTTTTGAAGCGAATGGAGACGATAAAGAATATAACGTATATTGCGGTCGTTATAATTCTGCTCGGGGCGGGTATTTATCTCTATTTCTACAACGAAAACAGAGACTTCATATTGCAGTCGAAGAATATACACTTAGTATTTTTCGTGATAGAAATATCTATAATCGTTATGTACGCTTCGGGAATTTTATTAAAAAGCGTGTATTCCCGTCCGTTCGCCCTCTGCGCCCTTTTAATGCTTCTTTTAATCAATAAACGTTCGGCGATATTCATAAACGGCGTAACCTGCCTTTATATGTTTATGGCTGACGCGTTTTTGGCGGTTTCGCCCGTCTCGGCGAGCGAAGTCTTTTCCTGCCTCGTCGTAAACTACACGACGAGTCTTCTTGCGATTTACCTCGTCGGCAGGGTCAGTTCCCGTCTTAAAGTGTTCGTCACGGGTTTCTTTATAGCGGTTCCCGTAGCGGTCAGTTGTCTCGTACTCGATATAGACACTTTCCTCGCTCACCCGTACAGACCCTTTCTCGACGGACTTACTTCGGGACTTTTGTCGGTAGTTCTCATGATGGCGATACTGCCGTTTTGCGAACGGATATTCAACGTCGTTACCGATTACCGACTTGCGGAACTCACCGACCATAAATCGAAACTCATACAGGCGTTGCAGAAAAACGCCCCCGGCACGTTCAACCATTCGCTTATCGTTTCGACTTTGGCAGAGTCGTGTGCTACTGCGATTGACGAAGACCCGCTGCTTGCGAGGGCGTGCGCCTATTATCACGATATAGGAAAACTCAAAAACCCCGAATTTTTCACGGAAAATCAGAAGGGATATAACCCCCACAACGAACTTACGCCCGAACTTTCCACGGATATTATCCGTTCGCACGCAAAAGACGGCTACAACCTTATACTTAAATATCACCTGCCGCAGATTCTTGCGGACGTCGCCCTTCAACACCACGGCACGTTGCCGATAAGGTATTTTTACGCCAAGGCTATGAAGTACACCGAGGGCGAACTCGATATAGAGAATTTCTCCTACCCCGGTCCCAAGCCGCAGACCAAAATCGCCGCTATCATAATGATTGCCGACGGTTGCGAGGCGAAAGTAAGAACGCTTGCGGACAGGTCGCACGAAAAGGTCGACGCGGCGGTCAGAGAGATTATCGAGGAGAGAATGGACTTAGGTCAGTTCGACGAATGCGATATCACCATGGCTGACCTCGACATTATACGTAAGACGATAACCAACTCGCTCGCGGGCGTGTACCACGACAGAGTCGAATATCCGAAACTCAGAATAGGCAGAAAGTAAAATGAAAGGACTTACCGTTATAAGAGAGGACTCGCTTTGCTACGAGTTCGATAAAATCGCCGACGCGGTATATAAAAAACTCGGGCAAAAGGACGAACTCGCAATTGAACTTAGTTTCGTTTCCGAGGAAGAAATACAAACGCTCAACAGAGAATATCGCGGCGTGGACAGAGTGACCGACGTGTTGTCTTTTCCCTACCTCGACGGAATAAAGGGCAAAGTTATTAGTAAAAAAGACTTCCTAAGCGACGTAGACGAGGAGACGGGCTTGCTTCTTATCGGCTCGGTTTGTATCTGCCTTAAAAGGGCGGAAGAGCAGGCTGCGGAATACGGTCACGGAATAAAGAGGGAGGTTTGCTACCTCGCTTTGCACGGTTTTTTGCATTGTTTCGGTTTCGACCACATAGAAAAAGCGGACGAAGAAGAAATGACGAAAACAGCCGACGAAATAATGAAAGAATTGGACATTGAGAGAGTTTAGTCGGCGTATAAGTCGATTAAACGGCATTTTTTAATGTAAACGCAACGGAGAAAAGAGTATGAAATGCGGTACTGTGGCGGTCGTCGGCAGGGCGAACGCGGGAAAATCAACGCTCGTAAACGTGCTTGTCGGAGAAAAGGTTTCGATAGTTTCTCCAAAGCCGCAGACGACGAGAGACAGAATATACGGGGTACTGACGACCGACGATTATCAGATAGTTTTCGAGGATACACCGGGGATATATAAGGCTTCGGGGCTTCTCAGTTCCAAAATGCAAAAGACTACCGAAACGACGGCGAGAGATACCGACCTTATATTGTTCGTAATCGACGGACACGACGGTTTGAAAGAGGACGACAAGAAACTTTTAGGCAAATACGTCGGGAGAGGAACGCCCGTTATAGCCGCTCTTTCCAAAATCGACATAATGCCGAAAGACAAAATACCCGAAGAACTTTGCGAACTCGCGGAAAACGGTGAGATAAGCGAGATTATTCCCGTTTCGGCGAGGAAAGGGCGTAACGTTAAGGAACTTTTGAATTTAATTTTGAAGTATCTGCCCGAAAGCGAGTACGTTTTCGACCCGAACGCCATATCGGACAAGTCCGAAAAGTTTATGATTTCGGAGATTATGCGTGAAAAAATACTTCTGAAATACGACAAGGAAATACCGCACGGCGTGGCGATAGTCATAAACAAGTTTGAAAAACGCCCGAACGGAATTTACGACGTGGACCTCGATATCGTCTGCGAAAAGCAGAACCACAAGGCGATAATTATCGGCAAGGGCGGCAACGCCTTAAAGGAAACGGCGAGTTTCGCCCGCGAGGCTATGGAAAAGTTTTTGGGGGCGAAAGTGTTTTTAAAAACTTACGTTAAAGTCAAGGAAAGTTGGCGTGACGACGCGAACCTTTTAAGGCAGTACGGCTACGGCGACGACAACAAATCGTTTAATATCTCGGCTGATAAGTCGGGCTATAAGCGTATAAACGAGGTTTTTTTGCATATACTCAGGATATGGAAAGACCCGAAGACAAGGCGTGGGAACTGTTTGAAAAGACGGGAAGCCCAGGCTATTATATGTTGTACAAGAAACTTAAAGGAAATCCCGAAAAGAGGAAATGACTTCTAAAATCAACGGAATTACGCTTTATGGCGTAAAATACAGAGACAACGACAAAATGCTTACCATATTCACGCTTGAAAAGGGTAAGATAGGCGCGGCGTGCAGAGGCGTAAGAAAAGCCAATGCGAAGATGAAACAAATCGCCGAGCCTTTTTGTTTTGCCGAAGCGGTGATTGTCGAGAAATCGGGGAGAAATACCATATCGGAAATAAACTCTTACGACAGTTTTTACCCGATAAGAACGGACATAAAGAAGTATTACGCGGGAGCGTGCGCGTTGGAGTTCACGAACGCCTTTCTGCCCGAGGGGTTGGTGTCGGAATCGCACTTCGTTCTGCTCGTCGAATTTTTAAAGAAGTTAGCCTATAACTCGATTAACCCCGTAAATTTGCTTTTAAAGTTCCTGTTCGACGCGATGAACGAGAACGGTTACAGTTTAAATCTCGCGGCGTGCGGCAGGTGCGGAAAAGAGATAGAGGGGCGAGTTTTTCTGTCCGTTTCCGAGGGAGCGAGCGTATGCGAAGAATGTCGCAGAGAAGGCGAGGGGGAGTATTCGATTAAGACCTATAAATATTTGCGGAAGATAGCGAAAGGGGAACTAAGCGAAGAGGACGAAGAGAGCGGAAAAAACGGCTTGAAATTTTTTAATTATTACATATCGAGGGTGTCGGGGGTAACGCTGAAAAGCCTTTCGGAACTGCTGAATTTATAAATCGGAGTAAAAATTTTAAAAAATTTGCAATAACGCAAAAAAACTGTTGCATTTTTGAATAGTCTTGTGGTATAATGGCTAAGCGAAGTTCGGGAGAGGTATTTCGGGCTTCGGGAAAAATATGCTACTGTGGCTCAGTCGGTAGAGCAGCTGATTCGTAATCAGCAGGTCGCCGGTTCAAGTCCGGCCA
>CALGVF010000025.1 GCA_937920115.1 uncultured Clostridia bacterium | reverse complement strand
GAACCCCCTGAAAAACGTTTTCCCACTTTCCCGCCCCGAAACCGCCGGTGAAGATCTGAAGGGTGAAATCGGTCTTTTTGCCCGGTTTCGATTCGCCGTTTTCCGAAGAATTGCCTGCGGGGGTACTGTCTTTGTCGGACGTTCCGCCACCGTTTCCTCCGTCGCACGCAGCCATTGCAAACGCCATGATAAGCGTAAGCATACAGACTAAAAGTCTTTTGATTTTTGCCATAATTTTCTCTCCTTTTTTTTATTATTCAAGGGTGTTTTCCCGAGCCGAAGGCTCGGGAAAAGGGGTATACCCCTTTTCCCTCGTTTCCGAATTTATTTATATTTTTCTCAGTTTTCTTTGCGTTTTTTCATTGCGATAACTACCGTCGCCGAAATCGCCGCTAGAAGTCCGAGTGCCGAGCCGAAGGTCATAGCCGACCAACAACCGCCCTCCTTCTCGCCCGAATTATCGCCGCTGTCGGGTTTATCCGAACTGTCTCCCGACGGGTCGTCGGGTTTATCGGGGTTATCGGGAGTATCGGGAGTCTTCGAGTGTTTCTCCGTTCTTAAAAGCAAGGTCGTTCCCGCT
Source organism: uncultured Clostridia bacterium (assembly GCA_937920115.1). GTDB lineage: Bacteria > Bacillota > Clostridia > Christensenellales > Borkfalkiaceae > UBA10281. The sequence continues at coordinate 10,297 of CALGVF010000025.1, read as the reverse complement.
TCCGTTTCGACTTCGACTTTCGACACGTTCTTAGCGATATAAACGCCCTTGAACACGTCGTAAACGTCTACTTTGCCGTCGAACTCTATCGTCTTTTTACCGCCGTAAGGCGAAGCGATCGAAACGTAGGTATTGTTTCTGAACACTACGTCGTTCTCGCTTTCCACGAGTTTGACTCCGCAGATTCTGAGAATGTTTCTGAGCAGTTCTTCGGGGATATTGCCTACCGCCGAATAAATCGACATATAGTAGCCGCCGTCCTCGGTCTGAACCGCCTTGACCGCAAGACCCGTAAGGTCGCTGTTGTAAATCTTGCCGAGCGTTTCCGCAGACTTGTCGTTTACGTAGAACATAGGATCGACTTTCGTCGAATCTATCCAACCGTAAAGTTTGCCGTCCAAGCCCTTGGTATAAGTTTCGTTGCCGATAATTCTTATGCCGTAGTTGGAAGTCGGAGCGACCGCGAGCGTTATATCCGTAAGAGCGGAAACGTTTTCGACCGACATCGAGCCGTCCGCTCCGTAAATGCCCGGTACGCCGACCCAAATTATCGTCTTGCCGTCCTTTTTAAGGTACTTGTTTATCGCCGCTTTCTGCTTATCCGTAACGTTGGTCGCAAGAATAAGGTATACGTCGTATTCTCTCGCGAAGCCGTCTTCTATATCCGAGAGGTACAGCATATCGTAAGAAGTTCCGATATGTCCGAGACTTTCTTTCTGTTCGTAAAGAGCCTCGTAGAGGAAGTGATAGGTTCCGTCGAAAGAGTAAGCGAGGGTCGTTATTATATCGTCGCCGATAACGAAAGCGATTTTGGAATTGCTCTTGACGGGCTTTTCTATCGCCTTATCCCATTCTTCTTTCGCCGCTTTAATCATAGAATAGATTTCGGGGTCGTCGAACCAACCGCCGTACATATCGTACCACCACAGCCCCGCTCCCTTTATCATCATGTTAGCGAAGTCTCTCTTCAAAGCCTCGATGGAATCTTTCACGGTGTAGGTCTTACCCCATTCGCCTAAAACGGCGGGATTTGTCGATTTACTGTCGAAGTAAACGGTACGGCTGTCGCATTCGATTATCGGAAGTTTGCCCGCCGAAATAATCGTGTCTACCATAAGCATATAGGAAGCGCTCATTCCGAGAAGTCTCTCGTCGTAGCATATCGGCGAACAGAGGAAATCGATATAAGACGAATTTATTATTCTTCCTATCGCGGCGTTCGCAAGACCGTTCGCCTCGTAGGTGAGTCCGTGAGTCATATATCCCGTGTAAGTTCCGACGATCCACTTGTTATCCGTCGCTTCTTTGACGATTTTCGCGAAGTAAAGAACGCTGTCCGTCGTCATATCGCACATAAACGTGTGGAAGTCGATAACGTTTCTCTGAGCCTTTCCGTCGAGAAGAGTCTCGTAAGTCAGAGCCTTTCTCTCGTCGAATGTGGGAACGCTCGCCGTGTCGCGTGTAATTCCCTTTTTGCCCCAAGCCGCAGCCAACGCTTCGTCGGTCGGGTATTTTTCTTTAAGCCATTTGCGGAACGCCGTCAGAGCGTCTTTTCCGAAGTCGGCGCACTCGGAGAGAGTTACTCCGTAATACTGCCACTCGAAAGTCGCGCCCGCCGCGATTTTAACCGCGAATATATGCCCCGCGTAGGGCTGCTCCAAAACGTGAGCGAGAAGAGCCTGATAGAACACGCCTACGTCCTCTCTCCACTTTTCGGAAGCGTAACTTATTCCTACGTTGTTGCCCTTGCTGTCCACCGCGTAAGCGTCGGGGTTCTTTTTAAACCACCATGACGGCGGATCGGCGTCGAGCATAAGCATAAGTTTCGCCGACGGAGCCCCCTGCAAGGTCTCGTAAACGACTTCGTCCAAAGCCGTGAAGTCGTATTTGCCGTAACCCGTCCACATTGAACCCGAACTGTTCATATTGTAGTTACGACAGTTGGGGAGACACATGAGGTCTACGTCCGCTCCGTACATTCCCGCGGCGTACTCGGTCTTGAATACCGTTTTCTGTTCGCGGAGGTACATCATGGGAGCGACTTTTTCGCCGTTTACGATAAGTTGTACTCTGCCGTTCTCTTTTTCGAGGTGACTTTCGGTGAGTACGACTTCGCCCGTCGTGATAGATACCGTCCTGCCTCTTATGACGTTGCCGCTGTAATTGCTGTTCGTTATGCGGAACTCGTCGACGTCGAATTGAAGTTGATAACTGCCCGTAGACAGATAATCGGGTACTTCGACCTTATAAGTCACGATATTGTCCGCTCCGACGACCCATTCGGAAGTCTTTTTGCCCGAAACGAGAGTCGGTATGAGCCACGTTTCCATAACCTCGTCTTCGTCCGCCGCCCATTTGCTTCTGAAATTGACTTTGAACGTAAGGTCTTTGGTAATCTGTTCGGATATTCTCGCGTTGAAGGTGAACTCGACCGATTCGCCCGCGTTGGCTTCTTCGGTTACTTCCGCTCCCGAGATAGTCATTTTCGGAAGGGACTCGGAGTTCTGTTTGTAGACTATTTCGCCCCACGGCATGCACGGCGGAGCACCTATTACGAACGCTTTTTTCCAAGCGGAATCGTCGAAATCGGTCTTAGTCCATTCGGTACCCGTCAGAGCGGTATCGCCCGCGTTGTACGAAAGAAGAGTTCCGTCCGAGTAAATACGAGTCTTTTTACCGCTTTCGAAGGTAAGTTCCATATCGAACAGTACGCCACCGTAGTAAGACTGATTGTAAACGCGGAAAGCAAGCGTGTTTTTGCCCACTTTGAGACTGTCTTTGATATATGCGATAAGCACTTTCGCCCAATCGCCCTTACCCGAGTCCGTAAGTTCCTCGCCGTTTACATAAGTCGTTATCACGTCATCGCCCGTAAGTTGAATCTGAGCCGAAACTACTTTTTCGGTGAGTTCGAAGTTCTTACGGTAATAAGCGTACATATACGCTCCGCCGTAAGCGACGTCCGAATATGGGAAGCACACCCATTTGCCTTCCCAACCGCTTCCCGCGGTCTTCGGGTCGTAAGTTTTGTCTATTCTGATATTGTCGAAAGAAACTTTGCCGCTTCCCTCGTTTTTGTAGATTATTTCAACGTAAGTTCCCTGCGGTTCGACGAATTCAGCCAAAAACTCGTTGTTCGTGACTTTAAGGTCGAACTTCTTGCTTTCGAGCAACTTCCTGTTGTAATCGTACCATTTGAGTTCGATTGCGGGTTTCGCTCCGCTTTCCGCGACGCATTCGCCCGTTATCGAATAACCGTTGCCGTAAAGGAGAGATATAGTCTCCGTCTTAGCCTGTTTGCCCGCCGCAAGCACGAGTTTGCCGTTTTGGAACATACTCGGCTCCGCTTCGTAATCGTCGGGAAGTCCCGTGTCGGAAATACTCTCGAAATCTTCGATATAAGCGAGGTTGCCCGATTCTCTGCAATAAACGCCGTCGATATAGCAATCGGTTTTGCCTTTGGTAATCGTTATCGTACAGCCGACAGACACCGAGCCTTGCGGACAAACGTATCTTATCCAAACGTCCGTCCAATCGGAAAGCCCTTCGCCGTTTTTGAGGTAAACGTAAGGACTCGTCTGAGTTCCCACTACGTTACCCGTACTTCCGTAGTAAGTCACGGTTATCGTCGCTCTCGAACCTTTCGAGTTCTGCGAACGCATACGGAAACCCACGTCGAACGCCGCCGACGGGCGAACTTCCATAGTCGCGAGCGAAGTCATGGTGAACGCCGTGGCGTAATCTTCTCTCACTATGTGAGCCGAAGTCTCGCCGTCGTAATATACCTCGTCGCTGAACGAGAAATCGAGGGCGTTGGAAAGAGACCAACCGAGCGGAGTCGCCATGGTTCCGACTCTTTCAAAGCCGCCGTTGAATTCCATTTTGTCGATTTTCTCGATAGAGAAATCGTCGTAATATACGGCTTTTTCGCCCGTCGGAGCGATATCGAGTTGAATCATACCCTTAGCCGCGTCCGAATCGGCGGTGATAACGGCGGAAACGAGTCTGTAACCGCTCGTCGCCCCCTTTACGGTTGCCGCGTCTACCCAATAATAAGTATTAGCCGTGCCTTCGCCGTTTTTCTTGAACTGTCTTATACACAACGAACTATTCGCCGTATCCGAGTCGGAACGGTAATAGTAGGAAATAAGATAAGTCTTACCGCCTTCCAAAGCGAATTCCGAACTGTTTACCACTCCTCTTATCAGGCTGTCGCCCGAAAGGTTTACCACTTTAAGAGATTTTCCCGCGTGGGCGTCCTCGCCGCTTACCGTGGAAAAATTCACGTTGGCGAGCGAACTGTCTTTTTCGTTTAAAGCCGTCCACGTAGACCAACCGACGGGCAAACTGCCTACGCCGCCAGTGAGTTCCTCGAATCCGGGGTTCGTAATCTCTACCGCCTCGCTTTCGGCGTATGCCCTGCGGATACCGTTAAAACCGATACCGAAAGAAGCGATCGCGAGAAGCGAACAAAGCAGTACGGCGAAAGCCTTGACCTTTTTAAATCTGATTTTCATTAACAGGTTTTCTCCTTATTCAGCCTTTATTTAAGCCTTTATAGCGAGCGTTCCGTCGGGGAAAAGCCGTCGGGAACGCCACGCCCGTTATTTTCATTCTTCTTTTCTGCGTTTTACGATTATAAATACGGAAGCCGTTATCGCGAGAACGCCGAGAGCGGCGAAACCGCCGTATACGCTCGAAAGACAGCCGCCCGAACTTCCCGAAGAATTTTTAGATTCGTCCGAAGTTCTGTCGGAGTCGGGATCTTCCCTGTCCGAACTTCCCGTGTCGGGTTCGTCCGTCGATTCGCCCGTCGGGTCGTAATCGGGGTCTTCCTCTCCGCAAGCCGTACATTTGCCGTTTTCGTAAGTATGCTCCGTTTTCGGGATAACCGTTACGTTTCCTTCCGCCCCGCAGACCTTACAGACGTCGTGTTTCATACCCGCAGCCTTACAGGTCGCTTCCTTTATGACTTCCGTCTTGTAATCATGCTTGCCCGTCGCGGGAGTAACTTTTACGTTAAATTCGCCCTTGCATACTTCGCAGACGTCCTTGTCTACGCCCTCTTTGCACGAAGCGTCTTCGTGAACGTGCGTAAGTTGATGTTCGAGTTTCGGAATTTTAACGATATATACGTTCTTTTCGCAGTCGGAACAGTAGTAGTAAGTGCCGCCCGCTCTCGTACAGGTCGCCTCTTCGGTAGTCGTCGAACCCTCGGTCGCCTCGGCGTGAGTATGTGTTCCGAAATAAACGTACTTGAACGCCGCGTACTCGGTAGCCGTAAATTTGAGTTTTACCGAAGTCGTCCCCTCGGGAAGTTCGATAAAGCCGTTTTCGTCCGTCTCGATTTCCTTATCGCCGACGAGAGCGGATATTTTCGCGTTTCCCGTGTAATACTTGCAACCTACCGCAAGAGTGCGTTTGGAAACGGTTATTTCTTTGCTTATCGCGACTGCGGGAGTCTCTTCCGTTCCGTACAGACAGATTTTCCAATCGGGTTTCGCGTCCTTCTCCCATCTTGTGTCGAACGCGAGACCGTAGATATTGCCGTTACCCTCGAAAGTCCAATCTTTCGCAACGTAGTTTGCGTTGCCGTCGAACGTTCCGTAGGGGAATTCGTTTTCGCCTAAAATCGCTTTGGGAGCGACGAGAGTTTTATTGTCAATAAATTCGTTGCCCGCGGCGTCTTTTATCGAGAAGTTTCTGAAATATGTCGGCCACGAAATGCCCGCGTCGCCGTAAATTTCAAGCCAACATCCGTTTTTAGCCGTAAACTTCCCCTCTTTATGAGTCCAACCCGAAATAGTCGCCTGTCCGAGCGGACAAATATCCGTAAACGGGTCAACCCCGCCCCACGTTGCTCCGTAGAACACGTTGCCGGCTTGACTTCCGCCCGAACGATAATCGAAACTAATGGTATATTCGGTACCTTCGACGAGTTTGGAAACGTCGGGTTTCAGAAAACCTCTCTGCCCCGAACAATCGTCTTTCGTCACCGCAGAAGACGCGAAAACGTAAGTTCCGTCAGCCTGTTTCGCAACGTTGTAGTTATTGCCGTAGGTATATCCTTCGAGATACGCTCCCGAGAACGAACCGTTGACGATATACTGCATCGTCGCTTCGTCGTCGTCCGTACCCGTTATCGCAAGTTCGTCGATAAGGTAGCCGCCGTACGACTTAATTCCCATCCAACAAACGTCGGTCAGACCCGCCACCGTTTTGAACTCGTATTCGTAAGTTTTCCATTCCGTATCGGGAGTTCCCGCGGTACTGTTTACCTGAGGAGCATAATATGCCTTATTTTCCGCCTTCTCTTCGACGTTTAAAGGAAAGTTGTCGAGTCGAATACTGAGTCTGTCGGCTGTACCGCCGCCCGTATTTTTATATTTGAAAGACAGTTTGTATTCTTTTCCGTGCGGAAGCATACCGAAAACCGTCTTATAGACGTCGTTGTTGTTAAGTCGCAAAGACTTACCGTCTTTGTCCGAACTATCGGAAGAAATATTCGCGTCGGTCAGAACGGGCATGCTCGCGGGGTCTTCGTTACCGCCGTCCGCATTGCCGATACCTATCATTCTGAACGTGTCGGAATTGGTTGCTGCCGTGGAAGTTCTGACGGTAATATCGTCGACGTAGAAGTCTCCCACGCCTTCCGCACAGATTTTCAGAACGAGCGTTTTTGCGGAAGTAGTCGTTTTATATGAAAACGTAGTCTCAGTCCAATTTTCCCTTCTTCCCGAAACGGTGTGAAGCGGCGTATTTTCGTCGTTCGTAACGCTTCCGTTGGCGTTCTGTTCTTTGATTTTGAAATAAACCTTGTTGTCGGCGGTCTGAGAACAGATATTCTTCAAATACGCCCCGATAACGTAGTTCTGATCGGGTTTAACGTCGAACGCGTAGGAATACATAACGAGTTCGCCGTCCGCTTTGTCTCTTCTCATAAGCAAAGCGTTGCCCGTTTTGCCCTCGGTAGTCGCGAGAACGTGAAGATTCTCCGACTCGTACGACCAACCGCGTTCTTTGCCTGCGGCATCTTTATCGTTGTAGAAATAATACATCCACTTCGAGAGAGCCTCGTTTGCTCCCGAGACTTCGACCGATTCGACGTCGAAACCTTTAACCGCGGGAATTTTCGATTCCTCAGCGGCGTTTGCGAATGCGGGAACAATCGCCGATACCGATAATGCCGCAACGAGCGAAGCGATCGCGACAAAACCCTTTTTGCCAAACTTTTTCATTGATTCTCCTCCTTATTGATTCCGAGCATTTTCCGCGTCGTTCTACTTTCGTTCGCATTTTTAACGTAGTTTTTGTAATGCGAGCCTATAAGAATAACATGGCGTAAAACCTCTCTTACCATAAGCACAAATATTTTACACCCTGAAAGAGCCTTTGTCTTGCCTTATTTTGTAAAAAAAGTGCTGTTTTATACAATCTTTACTCGATACGGCGGTAAATGACCCGCAATTTTATGCGTTTATCTTCAAACGGCATTATTCGCCCCGTCCGCTTTCTTTCCCGCGAACCGCCCGTTTAAACGCTATAAAAAGCAAATAATACGAGAAAACGCAAAGCGGGTGCTGAGCCGTCCATCGGGACGGCTCAGCACCCGCTTTGCGTTATATAACTGTTTCGTTTTTAATTATTTTTGAACTTTTAGTCTTTTATCCCGACTACTTCCGTTACGGGCAGACAGAACGCTATTCCCTGCCCCGGCGTGTCGAGTCCTACGCTTTTATATAAAGCGTGCAATACGTCGTTCTTTATCTCTTTTTTAACGACTATCATTACTATTTCTTTCTCGGGCTGAATGGATATGTTAAACAACTTCTCCGCTTCGAGATTCGCCGTGCCTCTCGCGTGAATTACCGTTCCGCCGCCCGCGCCGAACTCCCTCGCCGCGTCCATTACCGCGTCCGAGAAACCGCTGTTTACTATACAATATATAACTTCGTGTTCAAATTCCGCCATTTTTATTTTCCTCCCCCTATGCCGGGTTGATTTCTTAAATTACTCAGAAAGCCGTAAGTCGATACGCCGATTAAACTCGTGAGCGGTACGGTAAACGCTATCCCCGCCCCGTTTTTTATCGTGTCGAATTTTTCCTGCAAACCTTCGAGTATCTCTTTGACTTTGTCCTCTCTCGTCATTCCGAACAAAACCGCCTTTTCGGCATACGCCGAACCTACGTTCCGCTCCGTGCCGTGAGCCGCGAGAGCCGTTTGCATATTGACCTCGAACGACTGTATAAAGTCGAGATAGTAGTCGGCTTTCGCCCTGTTCACTATCGTGACTATCATTACGAGATTTACGGGAGCGGAAGGGTTCGCTTTCGCTTCCTGTCTCTGATTTATTTCCTCGGCTATATCCGAGATTTTATTCTTTATCTTGTCTCTCATTTTATCTCGAAATTTATGATATACTCGTCGTCAAGACTGAGTATTCTCTTCATCGCTATACGCTTATGCACTCCCCTCATTACCACCGCTTTAAAGCCTAATATCTGAATGGTGATAAGCGGGGTCATGGCGACTATCGCGACTATGCCGAAAGCGTCCGTCAATATTTTTCCCGAACCCGAAAGAGTGTAACACGCCCCTATCGCGAGAGGAAGAATGAAACTCGAAGTGAGCGGTCCGCTCGCAACGCCGCCCGAGTCGAACGCTATCGCCGTGTATATCCCCGGAACGAAGAACGAAAGTCCGATAGAAAGCAGATAACCGGGTACTAAATAATACAATATATTAAAGCCTTTGACAATTCTCAGCATCGAAAGTCCGATAGAAATTCCCACGCCGAGACAAAGGGCGATAAGCATCGAAAGTTTGGAAATACCGCCCGAAGTAACATTGTCTACCTGTTTCGTGAGAACGTGTACCGCAGGTTCTGCGAGAACTACAACCGCTCCGAGTACGAAGCCGACGGCAATCAACGCGTAGGGGTGAGTCGAAGCGAGTTCGCAACCGAGTTTATAACCTATCGGCAGGAACCCGATTTGAGCGGAAGTAAGGAAAATAAGCAGTCCTATAAAGGTGTATATAACGCCTACGCCGATATTACGCAACTTCTTTGCGGGTAATTTAAGGAAAATCAAATCGAGAAGAAGGAAGAAAACGACGATAAGTCCGAGAGCAATCGCTACTTCCTTAGCGACCGAACCGAGCGTCGCCGCGAGACTCGCAAAGAAGTTATCCGCTATGGCGTACTCGGACTCGGAAAGGTGATAGTCCATACTGCCGCTCGAAAAAATACCCAAAATCATTACCGCAAGCATAGGACCTATGGAGCAAAGAGCGACTAAGCCGAAACTGTTTTCGCCCGATTTTTTGCCGCCTATCGTACTTGCGATACCCACGCCCAACGCCATTATGAACGGAACGGTTATGGGTCCCGTGGTAACGCCGCCCGAATCGAACGCGAGGGGAAGAAAGTCGTCGTTGCCTATTACGAGCAAAGCCCCAAACGCGAAAAGGCACATATAGAAGAATATGAGTATATGCGACAGCGGAGTGCCTTTAATAATTCTGACAACCGAAATAACGAGGAAAAGTCCCACGCCCACGCCGACCGTAACGGTGAGCAAAGTCGGGTTGATTTTCTCCTTGACCTGCGAAGCGAGAACGGTGAGGTCGGGTTCGGCGATTGTGATAAATACGCCCATAACGAAGCACACGCCGATAAGCAACGCAACTTTTTTAGACTTCGTAAGACCCGCTCCGATATGGTCGCCCATGGGGGTCATAGCGACGTCCGCGCCGAGGTTGAAGAACGCCATTCCGAGTATCAGAAGTACCGCCGATACCGAAAACACCGCAATTTCCTTGCCCGTGAGAGAAATCAGGGGCGTAAAATTGAGTATTATGACGATAAGAGCGACAGGGACGACGGATATAAGCGATTCTTTAAGTTTATCCCTGAACAACCGTAACACAAGCAAACCTCCTCGTTTCGTAATTTTTTTATTTCTGTGATTTTCAATACAAAGTATATGTTTTATGTATTATATCATAATAGCAAAAAAAAATCAAGCGGGAAAAATTTTCGCCAACCCGCTTTTCGTAAAAAATTGCGTGAAAATTGACTATTTTTACAAAAGTGTTGATATTTTGCAATAAGACGAATTTAATGATGGTTTTCTCAAAACGCTCTTGTTTTTAAGCGTTTTTACGGGGCGTCGAGGCGCCGCCCCCTACGGCTGTAATTGAAAAACACTACACGCAAAAAATGCCTACATTTTTAAGAAAACAAGAGTTATATTTTGCTTCGCAAAATGATATTGCTACCGCAGTTATATTTG
>CALGVF010000024.1 GCA_937920115.1 uncultured Clostridia bacterium | reverse complement strand
TGGGGTATTCGCCAGCGAAGAACTCTTATACCTACTATCTGTCGCCCGCAAAGACGTGGAAGAGTTTTGGCTCGATAGATATAGCGATAAACACGCCGTATTACCTTTTAAACCCGAGTTTAAGCGGTTTTAAAAAGACGGACGGGGGATATACGTTGTCGCTCAGCGGACTTCCCGACGGGGAATTGACCTTTACGCTTTCGAGTTCGGAAAACCCGACGAGAGTCAAGAGCGGTTCGGGCTTTGCCGTAGTTTTGACGATATTGTTGTCGGTATTGTTTATAGTGATACCCGTAGTTTTGTTGGCGGTTATAATAATCGTAGTAATAATAAAAAACAGGAAAAACGCGAAGAGTGAGTAGAGATAGTTGAGGTAGATTGCTAAAAAAAGACTAATGCTTGCTTTCCCCTTTGGGGAGAGTGGATTTTGCGAGCGAATCGAGCAAAAGACGAGAGAGGTCTCTCATTAAAAAATGGTACGAACATTTGACTTGTTTATGTTACAGACCTCTATCGTCTTGACGTCAACCCACTTCCCCCGAAGGAGGAAGCAAATATTGCCTCAGTTTCAACGGAGGAATTTACCCCCGAATGAGGAAGCGTTGCGTGGCGTTTTCATAACGACAAAAGTTTCTTCTGAAAAATTTAATTCCGAAGATGAAAGCCTTACATCTCAAAGGGGAAAGCAAGAAAGATATAATCACATACAGCGAGCGAAAATAAGACAAATAAAAACCTCGTCCGAAAATCGGACGAGGTTTTAAATTACGGTTACACCGTTAGAAATCGTCTTAAACTCTTTCTACTTTATTACCTTTAAGGCAACGAGTACAAACGTATTCAGAAGTAACGACGCCGTCGTTTACAACTCTTACTTTCTGAACGTTTGCATTGTAAGAACGCGGTGTCTTACGATTACTGTGGCTTACCTTATTGCCGGATAACTTAGCCTTTCCGCAAACGCTGCAAACTCTCGACATATTACACCTCCAAATTACTGATTCAAATTGAAAAGCATAGATACTATATCACAATCGAAAAAAAATTGCAACGATTTAAAGCCGATTATCGAAAAAAAGCCAAAAAAAAGACCAAAATTTAAAAATCGCCGAAAAACCCTTGTAAAAAAGTCGGTAATATAGTATAATGAAGTAAAAGGAGTATGCTATGCCTGTAACGACGTCAAACATTTACGGTAAAATTTCTATCTCGGACGAAGCAATAGCCAAAGTAGCCTCGCACGCCGCTTTGGAATGTTACGGTATCGTTGAAATGGTTTCCAGAAGGTTTATGGACAGCGTTTCCCAACTCCTTAAAAGAGAGTCGGGAGGCAAAGGCGTCAAAGTGACGACTTCCGGCGACAGAATTTTCATCGACATTTTCGTGATTATAAAATTCGGCGTTTCGATTTCCGCAGTCGCGGATTCTTTGAAAAAAGCCGTTAAATACAAGGTGGAACAGTTCACGGGTATGATCGTGGATACGGTCAACGTGAACATTATCGGCGTTAAACTTTAAAACCTTGGTTTTAGAGGACTTTTACGCCGCAAAAATTTTGCGAAGTTCCGCTTTTTTGCTTTCGGAGGAATATTATTAAATGCAAAAAACATTAAAGGGCGCGTCGTTTGCCAAAATGGTAATCGCGGCGTCTAAACTTCTCGACGTTTCGAGAGAATATATAGATACTTTGAACGTTTTTCCCGTTCCCGACGGAGATACAGGAACGAATATGAGTCTTACCATGCAATCGGCGGTAAAGGAACTCAAAGCGTGTAAATCGAACAGTTTACAGGACATTGCGGACAGCGTTTCGAGAGGGGCTTTAAGGGGCGCGAGAGGTAACTCGGGCGTTATTACTTCGCAGATTTTCAGAGGTATCTGCGCGATACTCAAAGATTGCAACGAAGCCGATACGAGGACTTTTGCCAAGGCTTTAAAAAACGCTACCGACGTAGCGTACAGCGCGGTATCGAAGCCGAAGGAAGGCACGATTTTAACCGTTTGCCGTATGATTTCCGAACACGTTTCGTCCATTTGCGGAAAAGTCAAGGACTTCGAAACTTTGTTTCAGGAAATTATCGCTAAGGGCGAGGAAGCCGTACAACTTACGCCGACCCTTTTGCCCGTTCTAAAAAAAGCGGGAGTCGTGGACTCGGGCGGAACGGGACTTCTCACTATATATAAAGGAATGTACACGGGCTTAATCGGCGAGGAAATCGAGGGAGCCCCGACGGAAGAACCCGAAATTATCAAGACCGAAGGTTCGATGGAACACGCAGACATTTTAAACCTCGGAACTATCGAATTCGGATATTGCACAGAATTTTTCATAATAAATTTAAAGAAAAAGACCACGCTTGCCGATATAGACAGGCTTAAAGAATACCTTATGACGATAGGCGATTGCGTACTCGTCATAGGCGACCTCGAATTCGTAAAAGTACACGTTCACACGAACAATCCGGGGCAGGCTTTGTCGAAGGCGTTGCAACTCGGCGAAATCGACAAAGTTAAAATCGAGAATATGCTCGAAGAGAACAGGGAACTTATCAAGAAGTACGAGGCTGAAAAGAAAGAACTCGGCATGCTTT
>CALGVF010000023.1 GCA_937920115.1 uncultured Clostridia bacterium | reverse complement strand
TGAACGACCCGCACCCCGAAGAACAGGCTTCGTTAAGGAAAAGTTGGTCTATAAGTCCGTTTCTTATCTTAAAGCACTTCATATCCTGCCCGCCGATGTCCAAAATAAAGTCCACGTCGGGGCGGAATTTTTTGGCGGCGGTGTAGTGCGCAACGGTCTCTACGACCCCCGCGTCGAAATGGAACGCCGCCTTTATCATATCTTCGCCGTAGCCCGTTACAGCCGCCGAAACGATTTCTATATCGGGGTATTTTTCGTACAGATTTTTCAGATAATCGTATACCGTCTCGACGGGTTTTCCTACGCTCGGGAGGTATACGGGGTTGAATACGTTGCCGTCCTCGTCGGTAAGAAGCAGTTTGACGGTGGTCGAACCTGCGTCCACGCCGAGATACATTTTGCCGTTCGGCTTGTCGAGCGTTTTAATTCCCTCGGAATTTTTCGCGTGCCTGTCTTTGAATTCTTCGTATTCTTCTTTTGACGCAAAAAGCGGACGGCATTGTTCGTATTTGCCGAAAGAAGCCGTGTTTTTGAAATAGGATACGAGCGTCTCGGCGGTCGTGACTTCCGCAGACGGCGAAAGAGCCGCTCCCAGCGCCACGAAATAAAGCGAGTTTTCGGGTAATTTGCCCGTGAGATTCAGCGTTTTGTCGAACGCCGCCCGAAGTTCGGAAAGGAAGGTGAGAGGTCCGCCGAGATATAAGGCGTTGCCCTCGATTTTTCTGCCTTGGGCGAGACCCGCAACCGTCTGATTCGCGACCGCCGCGAAAATTCCCGCGGCGACGTCGGACTTTTTCGCCCCTTGGTTTAAGAGCGGCTGAACGTCGGACTTGGCGAAAACTCCGCAACGCGAAGCGATAGTGTAGACCTTTTCGTGAGATTTGCACAGTTCGTTGAGGTCTTCGGGCGTGAGTTTCATTAACGTCGCCATTTGGTCGATAAACGCTCCCGTGCCGCCCGCGCACGTTCCGTTCATTCGCATCTCGAAGCCGCCCGTTAAGAATATGATTTTCGCGTCTTCGCCGCCGAGTTCGACGACGACGTCCGTCTCGGGGCAATACTTTGCGACCGCCGTTTTTTCGGCGTACACTTCCTGCGAAAAGGGCAGGTTTAAAGTCTCCGCAACGCCCATTCCCGACGAACCCGAAAGGCATACCGTCATTTTTTCGTCGCCGTATTTTTTCGCGATTTCGCCGAGTACCGAAACGGCTGTTTCGGGAATTTTGGATAGGTGCCTTTGGTATTTTTCAAATAATATTTCGCCGTTTTCTCCTAAAAGTACGGTTTTTAAGGTCGTCGAACCTATGTCTATGCCTAATCTCTTCATACCGCTTTTTCCTCTCTCGCAATCGAGAGCATAAGTTTGATTCTGTTTTCCTGATTGACTTTGGAAGCCCCCGCGTCGTAGTCCACGGGAAAAATATTCGCGTCGGGGTAGAGTTCTCTGAGTTTTCTTATCGTGCCTTTGCCGACGATATGATTGGGCAGGCAACCGAACGGTTGAGCGCAGACCACGTTGTTGTAGCCTTTTTCGATAAGTTCGGCGACTTCTCCGGGGAGCAGCCAACCTTCGCCCATTTTTACGCCCCTGTCGATTACTTTGTCCGCCATGAGTTTGATTTTTTCAAACGAAGCGGGGGTAACGAATTCGGGATAATCTTCCAACGCTTTTTCGATAAGTCCGTCGTAGCCCGCAAGTATTTTCTCGGCTTTCTGACCTATGAAATATTTGATAAAACTGCCGCCGTAGTAGCGGTGGTCGACCTCTACGTTCGCCGCGCAGTACTGCAAAAAGCCCATAACGCCCGGTACCATAATTTCGCATCCTTCGCTTAAAAGGAATTTTTCAAGTCCTCGGTTGGCAAACGGAGAGTATTTAACGTAAATTTCGCCTACGATACCCACTTTGACGAGGTTTTTAGGCGTTTTGGGTATTTCGTGAAAGTCTTTCGCAATCGCCGAGAGGTTTTTAAGTGTTTTTTTCTTGGAAAAGCCCGTCCTGCGTTTGAAACCGTCGGAAAGGTTAGCGAGCCATTTTTGCGTTACTTTTTCCGTATCGCCCTTGTTCGTCTCGTAAGGTTCGACCTGATTTTTGAGCAGCATAAGCATATCGCCGTAGACGATCGAGGCGAAGCCTGAAAGGAGCATCGGAAGAGTGAGTTTGAAACCGCTGTATTTTTCGAGACCCGCAAAACTCACCGAAATTACGGGAACGAACGAAAGCCCCATTTCTTCGAGGGCTTTACGGAGCAGAAAAATATAGTTGGAAGCCCTGCAACCCCCGCCCGTCTGAAAGAAGATAAGAGCGGTTTT
>CALGVF010000022.1 GCA_937920115.1 uncultured Clostridia bacterium | reverse complement strand
TCTCGGAGCATTTTATCGAATACCGCTTACAAACCTGCTGAAAACCGAGGGGCTCGGAATTTATCAGACGGCTTTCCCCACTTATCTGATTTTGATGACTTTCACGGGCGCGGCGGCGACTACCACTATGACGGGCTTAATATCTGCGGGCGAAAACGGAAAAAACGTATTCCGTAAATCGCTCGCTTTTTTCTTACCGCTCGGAATCGTCGGGGCGGCGTTTATGATTTTCCTTTCGGGCGTTCTCTCCTCTATGCAAGGAACCCCCGAAGCGAAAGGCTCGTATATCGCCCTCGCCCCTTCTCTTATTTTCGTCGCCGTAATTTCGTCCGTAAGAGGTTACTTTCAAGGCAAGAACAATATGTACCCCACCGCAATTTCTCAGATTATCGAACAAGCGGTAAAAATCGCCGTCGGGCTTACTCTTCTAAACCTCTTCATTTACACCCCCGCGACAGGCGGGCTTTTCGCTTGTCTCGCCGTTTCTTCGGGCGAACTCGTCGCCGCTATTTACCTTATAATCGCTTACAAAAAACGCTCTGAAACCGAGCGATACGACGGAAATTTTAAGTTTAATCGACTTATAGCCCTACTTTTTCCCGTTGCGATTACCTCGTCGCTTCTGCCGCTCGCAAGGGTTTTCGACAGTTTTACAATTATAAATACTTTAAAATCATACCTCGACAATTCGGTCGATTTATACGGCATATACACGGGAAGCGTAGAAACTATTATCGGCGTTCCCGTCGCCGTATGCTACGGGATTGCAACCGCAACCGTTCCGAGCGTTTCGGCGGCGTTCGGAAAAGGCGACGGCGACAAGGTCAAAAAAACGGCTTTTCGCTCGCTTGCGATTACCCTTTTCGCGTCGAGTTTGTCGTTCGCCTTTTTAGGCTTGTTTTCTAAGACGGTGGTCAATATCCTGTACCCGAGATTAAGCCCCGAATCGAAATTCGTCACGATAAAACTGCTCGCGTTTTCTTCGATAAACGTAGTTTTAATTTCGCTTATTCAGACGGAAACCTCGATACTCGTATCGCTCAGAAAAGCCTATTCGCCCGCGTTTTTTTTGGGTCTCGGACTCGCCGTGAAATTCTGCATTCAGATTTTCCTTTTGAAAATTCCGCAAATCAACGTTTTCGGAGCGTTATATTCGGATATTCTCTGTTATTTAGTTGCGGTTTTCGGAAATTTAGTATATATTATAATTACGTTAAAAAAATATAAAACAACGGAGAACGGCGAATATGAAAATAACCCTTGCGGGAACGGGCGTATGCCCCGGCGATATATCGGTAAGAGCGTTGTCGGAAGCGAAAAGCGGTAAGAAAGTAATACTCAGAACCGCTTTAAGCGAAACGGCGGAATGGCTCGAAAAAGAGGGCGTGAACTACACGTCGCTCGATTTCGTCTACGAAAAATCGAGAAATTTCGATACGCTTGCGAAAAATCTCGCGAAAGAGGTTCTTAACGCCGCTAAAACTCAGGAGGTTGTATACCTCGTTGACGGCGATATTTCGGAGGATGTTTCCTGTTCCGTTATCCGCTCGAAACGCAAGGACGCGGAAGTTATCCCGTGCGTTCCGAAATCGGCGTATTTTATGGACAGGTTGAATATCCCCGCCCCCTATCTCGGCGTGTCGGCTTACGATATAACAGGCGCCACTCTTACCCTGCCGCTCGTCGTTTTCGACGTGGACTGTCAGTATCTCGCAAGCAACGTAAAACTCGTTCTTCAAAACGAGTTCGGAGACGAAATACCCTGCTATAAGTTCTTTAACGGCGATTTTAAGAAAATAAAACTGTACGAAGCGGACTACGGAGACGAGTTCGACGGAACGGCGGCGATAGTCGTAGATAAACTCGGCTTAACCGAAAAACAACGCTTCTCGCTTTACGACCTCGACGAGATTTTAAAAGTTTTAAGAGGCGAAAACGGCTGTCCGTGGGATAAGGCTCAGACTCCCGAAAGCATAATGAAAAACACCGTCGAAGAGACTTACGAACTTCTCGACGCAATAAAATCGGGAGACGACATCGCCATTTCTGAAGAAGTCTGCGACCTTCTTTTGCAAGCCTTTTTCTATATTCGCTTCGCGGAAGAAAGAGGGGCGTTTACCCTGCAAGACGTTTCGAGCGGTATTTGCCGCAAACTCATTTCAAGGCACACGCACATTTTCGGTTCGGACAAGGCGACCGACGACAAGGCGGCTCTCGACGTGTGGGAGAAAAACAAACAAAAAGAAAAGGGCTTCAACTCGGGGTACGAATACCTCTCCTCCGTTCCGAAGAGTTTTCCGTCCGTTTTGAGGGCGGATAAAGTGGGTTCGCGTTCAGGAAAGTACAATATGGACTTTGAAAGCGTAGAACAAGTCGCCGACAAGGTGAAAGAAGAATTTTACGAAGTCCTGCAAGAGTATAAAGACAAAAACGAAAAAGGCATATACGAAGAGTGCGGAGATTTGCTCTTCGCCGTCGTGAGTTTCGTAAGGCTTCTCGGCGTGAACGGCGAACTCAGTTTAAACGACGCTACCGACAAGTTTTTGCGGAGATTTAAAAAGACCGAAGAACTCGCCGTTCAAGACGGCAAAAATTTAAAGGAACTTTCCGCCGAGGAAATCGACCGCTACTACAATGAAAGTAAAAAAGGTTAAAATAGGCGACTTCGAGACCGAAAACAACGTATTTTTCGCTCCGCTTGCAGGGTTTTCCGACTTCGCGATGAGGGAGATTTGCAAAGAATACGGAGCGGGGCTTACGTTTACCGAAATGGTAAGCGCGAAAGGGCTTGTTTTCGGAGACGAAAATACGAAAGCGTTGCTCAGAACTTCTCCACTCGAAAAAATAAAATGCGTTCAGATTTTCGGAAACGACCCTGAAATTATGAGACGGGCTATCGAGTCGAAGCCGCTCGAAAAATTCGATATAGTCGATATAAACTTCGGCTGTCCCATGCCGAAAATATTTAACAACTGCGAGGGAAGCGCACTGCTTCGCTACCCTAACCTTGCCGAAAGAACTGTCGAAGAATGTTCGAAAAGCGGCAAGACTATCACTTGCAAAATGCGTATCGGTATCAAAGACGGCGAATTCGTCTCGGAAGATTTCGCAAAGGCTCTCGAACAGGGCGGGGCGAAAATGATTACCGTTCACGGGCGGGTCAGAGATAAAATTTATTCGGGCGAGGTCAATTTCGACGAAATTAAAAAGGTTAAAAAATCGGTCTCCGTTCCCGTTATCGCAAACGGCGGCGTATTCGCGGTTTCCGACGCGGACGAGTTGATAGATAAGACGGAAGCGGACGGAATAATGCTCGCGAGAGGGGCTTTGGAATCGCCTTGGCTCTTTTCGGAAATCTTGGGTCTGCCGTTCGACAAAAACAAAAAAGAGTTAGTTAATCGACATATAGACCTACTTCTTACCGAATACGACGACAGATATGCGGCGATAGTTTTCAGAAAACAACTCTGTTTATATTTGAAAGGCGAGAAGAACTCGGCAACGTTCAAACAAACCGCTTTAAAGATTACTTCGGCGAAAGAACTCAAAAAAATCTGTTACGACTTCTTCGCAGAGAACGAAAAAAGCGAAGAAGACTAAAAACTACGCTATCACATTTTGAGACCTGTTTTCAATACTATGAAAAGAGGTATCATATATGAAAGCGATAGTATCCAACGTTTCGTCCACCGTTACGAAAATACATAAAAACACAGATTGCGACCTCGTCGTTATGGGTTTCGACGGAAACAAAGCGGTAAAATACAGCAAAGAACTTCGGGGCGAGACAAACAGATTGAAGCAACTTGCCTCGTATTCGGAAACGATTGAGAAAACAATCGTCTCGGCGTTCGATACGGATAATTACGGCATAATCAAGCACTCCGCGGGAATATTCGACGACGGAAAACTTCTCGGCATATCCGATATGACCGTCTCGCTCTCCGACAGTCCGTATATGCCCGGGGCTCACGGCAAACTCTACGACACCGCCGCGGGGAAAATCGCCGTAGCGATAGGCGACGACCTGTTCAGATTTGAACTTTTCAAATCTTTTGCAATCTGCGGAGCGGAAAGCGTTATCGTAATAAGAAAAGGCAATCTTATAGAGATAAACACCATACTTTTAAGGGCGTATTCCTATCTTTTAGGACTTCCGATACTTCTCGTCTGCAGGGATAAATCGGTTGCGACCACGGTAAAAGGCGAACTCGTTTTTCAGTCGGAAAACGGCGTGTTCGAGTTGCTTCCGCTACTTGAATATTCGATAAAAACGACAAAAATCAAATTAAACAAATAAAAAAGGGTTGCCGACGGCTCCCCGATACAAAAGGATAAAAATGTTCAACATTGTACTTGTAGAACCCGAAATTCCCCAAAACACGGGCAACATATCGAGAACGTGCGCCGCAACGCATAGCGTTCTTCACCTCGTAAGACCTCTCGGCTTCGAGATTTCCGACCGCACCTTAAAACGGGCGGGGCTCGATTATTGGCAATATCTCGACGTGAGATATTACGACTCGTTTGTCGAATTATACGAAAAATATTCCGCCGAAGCGAATTTTTACTTCCTCTCCACTAAGGGAGCGAAGGTCTATTCTGACGTAAAATTCCACGACGGCGATTTCCTCGTGTTCGGAAAAGAGTCGCACGGACTGCCCGAACCGCTTTTAAAAGAACACTACGACAATACTCTGCGTATTCCCATGTGGCAAAACTTACGAAGTCTCAACCTCTCGAACTCGGTCGCTCTGACCTTATACGAAGCGTTGAGACAGACGGGCTTCGACGGGCTTAACCCCGAAGGACATCTCACGGGGAGGTTGGACTAAGTGGGCTACCATATCGGAACGATGCTAATATACGAGCATTTCGGAAAAGGCAAGTACTGCCCTCTTTGCAAGATTAAATCTGAAATAAACGAAAGGCTTACCGAACAGTTTTTGGGCGAAAGCGTCATGGAAGATTCTTCGAGAGCTAAGGTAAACGAACTCGGATTTTGTTCTTCGCATTACGACAAGTTATTTTCTATGCAATCAAAACTCGGACTTGCTCTTCAAATCTCAACAAGGCTGAAAAACAATACGGACAAGTTGGTCTATAAGCCGATTAACGCAAAAAAAGCAAAAAAAGAAGCGGATAAAATTTCTGCGACTTTAAGCACATGCGTTATCTGCTCTATGCTTGAAGATACCATGGTAAGGTACTACAAGACCGTTTCGAGAGTATACAAAGACGACCCGAATTTCAAGGCGAAGATTTTGGACGGCGACGGTTTTTGTATAGAACACTATGCGAATTTAGTCCGCTACTCGTCCGAAGCGGGCGGTAAGCAAGACGAATATCTCGAAACGCTTTTCAAGGCGTTCAGAAAAAAACTCGACGAGACGGAAAACGCGTTGGACGAATTTTGCAACCATCACGATTACAGAAAATCGACCGTTCCGCTCTCAGAAGAGGCGGCGAACTCGCTTAAAACGGCGAGAAACGTTCTCTACGGACTCAACAAATAATAAAGTCTCGTATTTTCGGGACGCCGAGGGCGTCGTCCCCTACGGTTGTAAATCAACTTGCCGCAAGGCAAATATAACTTTCGCAGAAAATATCGCTTGCCGCAGAGCAAATATAACTCTTGTTTCTCGGGACGCCGAGGGCGTCGTCCCCTACGATTGTAAATCAACTTGCCCACAGGCAAATATAACTTTTATTTCTCGGGACGCCGCCTTAAAGTCGCAGACCCATATCTTCTGACAAAATTATTATGCTTGAATATTAAAACGAGCGGTTGCAAGGCAAAGCCTTGCAACCGCTCGTTTTAATTACGATTCTTTTTATTTATTCGACGGGTATCTGTATTTCGGTCAGATAGTCCTCTACTTTCGTCTTGTTCCACACTCCGTCTATATATTGCTCTCTCGGATAACCGTTTACTTTAAAACCGTTGTCGTCTATATATTTCATAACGGCTTTATAAGATTCTCTGAGATTTTCGTATGCTCCTCTGTGTTCGATACACACCGCTCTCAAAGGTTTTTCAATCATAAATTTAATATGTTCGTTTTCTTTGCCAATCCCCTCGACCGCCTGTGCGTAACGAATTTTTATATCTTTATCTTTGTATTCGCCGTCAAGGTAACTGATATAACAATAGTCCGGCAACGTACATTTAAGCGTCGGGTTGAGCATGGCACATTCCGACCCCGCAACAAGTACGAAATTCACAATTTCTCCGAAATTCTTTATCACGCCGTCTTTATAGAAAAGAGTGTGTTCGGGTATAGTTTTGACTGTAATTTTGTTTTGCATATTCGCTTGCTCCTTTAAAATTTTGTCTATTCGGGCGAGTTGATTTATGCAAGTTTCGATTGAATTTCCGATATCTTTTCGTTTATTTTCGAGTATTTCGGCTAAGTTGCCGCCGTTTTTTATCTCTTTAATCTCTTTCAGAGATAAACCTGCCTCTCGGTACGATATTATTTCGGACACTTCGGATATCTGTTCCGAGTCGTAATAGCGATAACCCGTAAACTTATCCACCTCCCGAGGCTTTATAAGCCCTTTCTCTTCGTAAAACCTCAGAGTTTTTACGGTCGTTTTGGAAATCATCGAAAATTCGCCTATTTTGTATATCATCTCGCCTCTATTCCCTTACTTCAAATCGATTTTTTGTTCAAGAACAAGCCTATTATATTCTATCCCCTTACGGGAGAGTCAAGCGTAATTTAAAATTTTTTAAACTTTTTTTAATTTTTTCTTCGGAACGGGGGTTATTCTCTCCAACGCCTCTACAACTTCGTTAAAACGTTCGTCGTCGGGGTCTATAACGTAATGTTCTTTCGCTCCGTCATACGGTACGCCCGTTTCTAAGTCGGGAATTATCGCTTCGACCTCGGGTAACTTTTTAACGAATACGTTATTATCGCATAAAAGCAACACAGGTTTATCGTTGACGTAAATCATATAATCGCCGAACATTTTTTTGTATCTGACAGCCGAAAAACCTTTTATCTGTCCGCAAACATATTCTACAAAATCGATATTAGTCGCCATTTTTCAATTCGTCTCCGTTTACGCCCGACTTTTCTTTCTTGTCATTGTCGAGTATTTTGAGCATCTTTTTCTGCGTTTCGGATATTTGTTCGACCTTTTTGTAAAGTTCGTCGATTACGAATTCGCTTTTGAGGTTTATACGATAGTCGTTTTCGGCACGATTTCTGTCTTTCGCCTCCTGCCTGTTCTGACTCATCATTATAAGCGGAGCCTGTATAGCCGCAATACACGATAAAACGAGGTTTAAAAGCACAAACGGATAAGAATCGAACGCCTTTGTCGCAAGAAGAACGTTGACTATCATCCACACCACCATAACCGCGACAAAAGTAAATATAAATGCCCAACTGCCTGCGAATTTAGCCACGGCGTCCGCCGCTTTTTGCCCGAAGGAATCCTTTTCGGTTTTGTCGGCGTTCATGGTAACGTTTTCGCTGAGTATTTTGCTCATAAGTTCTTCGTCGGTGAGTTCTTTGTCCGATTCGTGCAGTAACTCGCGTATTATTCTCTTTTTATTTTTTTGATAATTCATAGGTTGCTCCTTGGTTTATTTATTACATTATAGTCTATACATGCCTTCTTGTCAATAAATAAAACGCCCCGAGAATTTCGGAATCAACGAAATTCTCGGGGCGATAAAATCGATAATTTATTTTGTATATGCGCTCTTTCCGTAAAGGGCTTGCATTGCGTCGTCGTACTTTTTCATTTTGTCGTACTGCTTCAACTCTATATCAGAATCAAAGTCCATAAGCCTCTGTTTCTCCGCTTTCGTGAGTTTCGACGGAACCTCGACCGTTACCGTAACGTTCAGATTGCCCACTCCGAGTTTCGAGTTGATACCCTTGCCTCTTACCATAAACGTTTTGCCCGTCTGCGTTCCCTCGGGAATCTCGAGCCATACGGTATCGTCCAAAGTCGGAACCTGTACTTTCCCTCCGAGAGCCGCAGTCGCAAAACTAATCGGAAGATCAATATACAAGTCAAAATTCTTTCTTTTGAACAACTTATGCGGAAGCACTTTGAATACGACTATAAGATCTCCCGGCTCTCCGCCTCTTAAAGACGCCTCGCCGTAACCTTTCTTTCTGATGTAACTTCCGTTGTCCGCTCCGGCGGGTATGTTAAGAGTTACCGTCGTAGATTTACGCTGATAGCCCTTTCCTCCGCAGGTCGGGCATTTTTCAAGTATTATCTTTCCCTTGCCGCCGCAAGCGTCGCACACCCCTTGTCTTACAGACCTGAATATGCTGTTTCCCGAAACGTATTGTATCGTACCCGTTCCTTTACATTTGTCGCAAGTCTT
>CALGVF010000021.1 GCA_937920115.1 uncultured Clostridia bacterium | reverse complement strand
TGTCGCAATAAATTTGAACGTCACGAGAAACGCCGCCCTCGCTTTCTGCAGGTGTTCCCGTAATTTCTTTTGTTTCGGCATTAAAAACCAAGCCATTTGGCAAGCAACCACGTGTTCCTTCGGCATAAGGCTTAATATAAACAATGTCATTTTTATTTGCCGTAACGATTTTGGCATGGTATTCATCTCCGACTATACCGACAGGCAGGTTTAACATATTCTCGTCAACTTCGGTAACGTTACCTTTTTCATCCACAACCGATACGATTTGCGGCAATTTCTCGTTATCTTCCGCACGGGCAATATGCGTAACCGAAAGGCATATGCTAAAAACGAGCGTGAGACACAAAGCGAATGTCAGAATCGACGTTGCGATAATAGATTTACGTTTCGTCATAAAAATTTTCCTTTAAAGTTTTTTTCGGCTGTGATAAGCCTGTTTATATTATGCTTATATTCTATCATAAGGAGACTGCGTTCAGGGAGTGCCGTTCGGCACCCCTCGGGCGAAAAAAAGAAAAAAATTTTTCAAAAAAAATACGGCAGCCTTATAAAAAGCCGCCGTATAAGTCGATAAACTCGATTAAATTCAATATATCGTCAAAAATCTTCTTCCGACCTGTCAAGTATCACAAGTCCCGATTCCCTCGCCCTTACGGCGAGTTGAGTACGCGAACGGAAACCCGTTTTCGCGAGCATATCCGCAACGTGATTCTTTATAACCCCCATAGACACGCCGAGTTTTTCGGCAATTTCTACGTTGCTGAAACCGCCCGTCATAAGCCTAAGTATTTCGAGTTCCCTTTCGGTGAATTCCGTGCTATCGGCAAGCCCCATTCTGACGGATTGCGAGCGTTCGGGGTAAACGGTCTCGCCGCCCA
The DNA here is from genome assembly GCA_937920115.1 of uncultured Clostridia bacterium. Lineage (GTDB taxonomy): Bacteria > Bacillota > Clostridia > Christensenellales > Borkfalkiaceae > UBA10281. The sequence continues at coordinate 4,213 of CALGVF010000021.1, read as the reverse complement.
TAACCCTTTCCATTACCGAGAGTATATGTTCGCCGCAAACCTCTTTGTACCAAAAGCCTTCAACGCCGATTTCTTTCGCTCGTTTTATATAAGAACATTCGGGCATGCTCGTCACGATAATAATTTTCGTTTTCGGGTATTTCGCCTTGATTTTCGCCGCCGCAGTAAGTCCGCTTTCGCCGTTTTCGGTCACGACGTCCATAAGTATGAGGTCAGCGGGGGAGCGAGCGAACATTATTTCCGCCATCGAGGCGTTTTCTATCGCCGCCTGTAGGTAAAATTTGTCCGAAGTTTCGATAAAATGCGAGAAAAGAGCCTTCGGCATCTGTTGGTCTTCGACTATCATAACCGAATATTTTCCGTCTTTCATAACTGTTTTCCTTGTCTTAATTTTATAATGAGTTCGAATTGCGGCTTGCTTTTTACGACCATTTCGCCGCCCTCGCGAGCGACGAGCGTTCTCAGTCCCGATAGTCCCCCGCCCTCGACTATTTCTCCGTCGGGTTTTCTTCCGTCGTTGGTGAATTTAAGAACGCAATAACCGTCTGCGTTTTCGATTTTCGTCGTAAGCGTTTTGCCGTCTGCGTGAGATACGGCGTTTGTGAGACATTCACGCAAGGCGGCGGCGAGTATTTTTTCGTTCGCGTCGTCCTTTTTCGGCTTTTCTCCCTCGAATATAAGGGTCACGCCTATCAGTTTCGCCGTCTCTGCGATAACCTGTAAATCGCTTTTTCTCGGCTTCTTGACGGGCGATTTCATAGCGGAGATTTCCGCTTGCCAAAAACTTGTAAGTTCTGACTTTTCGCCGTACGTCAGCGACTCGCCGAGTTTTCGTCGGGTTAAAAGCAGTATTTTTCCCATATCGTCGTGTATGCGTATTTTTGCGGCGAGAATTTCCTTTTCCCTCGTGAGTTCGGTCACGTTTTCGCCGTAAGCGATAAGCCTTTCGTTGATTTTTTTGAGTTCTTCGAGTTTTCGTTCGGCCTCTTCCGCAAGTCCGTATTCTTTCGTTATATCCGTCGCGACGATTTCAAATATGGTTTTACCGTTGATTTTATGAGTATATTTCCTAAAACTTACTATTTTATCGTCGGGAAGTCGTAGGACGGGTTCGCCGCCCGTCTTTAAAGACGGGCAGTTTTCCTCGGTCTCGCCCGAAGAGATTTTTGCAAAAAACTCGACGCCGTTAAGAAGCGTTTTTCTCGTCGCGGCTACGCTTATTCCGTTCATTTCGTCGTTGACGAGTCGTACAAGTCCGCTTTCTTCGTAAAAACAGATGCCTGCGGGGAGTTTGTCTACGCTCTCTTTTATCGACACGGGCGAAAGGTTTTTCCCGTTCCATAACGCCGAGTAGACGAGCGAAAATACGCCGAGAGTAAAAAGAATCGCCGCGGCGGAAATATGCAGCCAAAGCGGCAGATTTATTACGGTCAACGACGGCTCGAATACCGATTTTCCGACCCGATAGCGGAAACTTCCTCTCATCGTTAAAAATACCGCTATAAAAGAAAGGACGAAAACTGCCGAGGAAAGGGCGGTGACGAATCGTTTTTTGCATAGTCTTACCGCTACGAAAAGTCCGACGATCGATAAAACGAGCGTTAAAATATAGAAAATTACGACGAGTTCTCTTATAGCGAGGTTCGCTTCGGTAAACTTCATACTTCGCCCCCTTTGCATACGGAAACGGAGTAGTAGACTGCGTCGCCGTCGGTTTTTATCGATACCTTTCTGTTTACGTCGCTGAATTTTTCGATTAAATTGTTGGAAAATTCGGCGGTATATACGTTCGTTTCGTCGCTTTCGATATTAAGCGTAATGTCGTCGCCGATTTTGCATAGTCTGATTATTACCGCTGACGGAAGAGGGTCGGTAACTATACTTTCCTCGAAAAAGTCGTAGAAAACGCCGAGCGTTTCGCCGTCCGTTTCGCCTTTTAAATCGCAGGAATACGAAGATTCTACGCCGATAAGCGACAAGTAGTCGAGTGATTCTCTTATTGCGAGCGACAACTCGCCGAAATCGATTGAATTTTGTTTTTCCGAAAGCATAACGAGGTTGCTTCGGCGTTTGATATAAGCCGCAAGCACGCATGCAAGCCGCATTTTCTTTATGAAGTCCGAATCGTCCGAGCAGTCCGTTTTAAGTTTGTTCAGCAGATTTTCGAGACGGATTTGTTCGCCTTTCGTATATTCTTCGGTTTTCAGAAACAATCTGTTCTGTTCGTTTATGCGTGTTTGCTGTTCCTTTAATTCGTTTTCCGCTTCGATGAGGTAGTTTTCTTCCGAAATTCGTTCGTTTGTCTCTTCCAAAGCGGCGTTTATCTCGTTGATTTTCGTTAAATCTTCGGCGAAAAACGCGTAGCCGCCGTGTATTTTTTTCGCCGAAAGCCGAGTGTTTTCGCTTGATAAAACGGGTGAAATCGCAGCCGCTTTAAGCAGTTTTCGGGTTACTTGCGGCGGTGTTTCCGAAGAATAAACGGCGTTGAAATTTTCGTCGGCGATAATTGCCGAGTACGCCGAACGGCTGAAAAAATCGTCGTAGTTTTCGTTCGACGGGATAAGTCCGATTAAAATACAACTCTCGACGGAGGTTATGCAGGTGAAGCAGAGCAGTTCGGGGATTTTAAACGCCGAAAAGTCGGTCAGAAAGCAGACCGTGGAGAATAAACCGCAGGAAATAAAGGTGATTACGGGAATTTTCGTCCTCGATTTGCACGCCGAAACGCGGCATTTGAAGAAAAGTACCGCAAGGCTTACGAGCGTTACGGCAATTTCCCATATAAGGGCTAAGTAAAAAACGGGGCGGTGTTTATAGGAAAAGTCGCCGCCGCCAAAATCGAGCGAAAAGGCAAGATTATGAATATCGTTCGTATATATAAGGATAATGAGAATTATCGCGGGCAGATATATCAGATACCATACGGCAGAGAGGGGTTTGCCGTTTTTGTTTTCGACGCTTGCCGCCGCAAGTAAAATCGTCGGCGGAATAAGGCATTGCGGAACGTAATAGGAGTACCAAAGGTAACGGCTCAGAGTATCGACGTCGCGAGTGAGACCGTATTTTATCATTCTTGCGACGAGGAAAAAGAGGATAAGGGAAGCGACGGTCAAAAAGTATGCGAGAAGGTCCTTCCTCGCCATTCTATGAACGAGCGAAACGCCCCATGCGACGACGAGCGAAATGAGAATGGTATGGGCGGACAACGCGAACAGGGCGTGCCAGAATTCGGGCAGCAGGGAATCGGTTGCCTGAAAAATGCCTGCGAGTATAAAAAAAGAAACGCATATTGCATAAATCGTTGATTTTTTTCGATTTGAGACTGTCATTCTGCGTTTCTCCGTGTTTAATAATATGTGTTTGTGTTTCGGGACGTCGGGGTCGCCGTCCCCTACGGCTGCAAAAAAACTTGTCGCAAGGCAAATATAGCCGCCGCAGGCGATATAACTTAACGATAGATAAATATCACTTTGCAAAGCAAAATATCACTCCCGTTGCTTCCTCCTTCGGGGGTAAATTCCTCCGTTGAAACGGAGGAAATGTCGCAAAGCGACAAAAGAGGCAGGGAGTGGGTTGACGGAATGAAATGGAAGTCAAGCCGATAGGGGATAAAAACGCAAAGCAACAAAAAGTAGTGATTTATTGTCCCCTTCCGTCTCGGTTCGCTGTTGCTCGCCGAGCCACCTCGCCTTGGCGGCGGACGCCCCCTCTCCGTCAGACTTCGTCTGCCACCTCTCCCGTTTCATCGGGAGAGCATACCCCGAAGGTGACGGCAAAAATAAATCATAATCAAAATTCACCCCGAAGGAGGAAGCGTATTGTAGAGTTCTTATTCTATATAAATAACGAAACGACCATTTTCTTGACCGCGCCTTTCATTACTTTGTAGTCGAGATAGTCGTGAACGTCGTACACGGATTCGTGAGCGAACGACTGAACCGCATTCATGGCGAGATGCACCCGCTCTTCTATATGCGTTCCCTCGTAGCCGAGCGCCGTCAGTTTATCCGAAATCGCCGTCGTCACGCGGTCTTGCAGATTCATAAACTCCTTGTTTACGTCTCCGTCGCCGACTTCCAAAGAGTGCAACGTGTTGTGAAGATGGGCGTTGTCTTTGTGCGTTTTTATCGTTATATCTATGAATTTTTCCGCGAGCGACTCGAAATTTATCGGCGGTTTTTACCCCCCCCACAACATTTTTTTGGGGGTCGTT
>CALGVF010000020.1 GCA_937920115.1 uncultured Clostridia bacterium | reverse complement strand
TTAAAGCCGTAATAGCCGTATCGGACTTTGCGGAAACGTTTTTATAAATTATGCTTTCGCCGCCGAAATACACCGTTTTGTCTTCCGTTACGGACGAGAGGTCGACTTCGTTACCGTTTGCGGAATCGAACCACTTATAAATATGAGTGAGCGTATAACCGTCTCCGAAATCCTCGTCGGCAAAAGTCCATTCCGCGGCATTTCCCGATTTAATCGACTTATAGCCTAATATTTCTCCGTTTTTGTCTTTGAAAGTAACCCTGTAATATTTCACCGAAGTGTCTTCTTTGACGCCGTAAAGGTCGGTTATATAAAACTCACCCGAAAGCCCCATACGGAATGTGTCGTCGGGAATATAATATTCGAGGGCGTTGCCGTCGTAATAACCCCTCCACGAACCGTCCGCTCTTTTGACGAACTTCACCTCTTTCCAAACGCTGCTTTCCTCGTTTTCTCCCGCAACCTTAAAGCCGACGAAAGGAATATCGTACGTTCCCTTTATCATAAATTTAAGTCGGATATATTCGTCCGCGTTTAAGTTGCCGAAAAGATTATACTTCTGAGCATAACCCGCGTAAGCCTTATACGCTTTATCATATCCGCTCGGAATATCCGAAGTTTCCTCAATACTTGTTACAGATTGTGCATTATTGCTCGAAGCTATTTTCGTTATAAATTTAACGTAGTCGTCGCCCTCGGTAAGAGTCGCAAGCGTGTATAACTTGTCTATGTATTCGCTTTCGAGAACGGCTTTCGTAGTCACGCTCTCCTTGTCGCTGTTTATCGCCGCTTTCGCAACCGTAAACATAGACCTCGTGTTGTTGCCGACTTCGCCGTTTGCGTAATTCGCCATTTCGTAAACGTAAGAACCCACGGTTCCCGTTCTCTTATACGCTCTGCCGACGAAATTTCTCGCTATGTTGTTGTCTTTGAGCGACAATATCGAACCCTTTATAAGGTAGTCTCCGTTTTCGTCTTGCGAAAGAGAATCGTAAGTTACGTTGATAATTCTCGTCTTAGTTCCCGAGTATACCCAATTCCCCTGTTCGTCCTTAACCGCATAGTCGTATACCGCGTTTTCGCCGAATACGTTTTCAACCGTCAAATCGTTCGTTCTGACGTAATCTTCGGGCGCGATAAGCATTCCGTAGGTAGCCCCGACTTCGTACTCGGAAGCGGGTAAAACCGCCGTGAAACGAAGTCCGTTATCCGTTCCGACTTTTACGGACGCTCCGCTTTTCATCTCGAACGTTCCGCCCGCGTTCGCCTTTACGCTCGTTCCTGCCGCCATGGCAACGCAACCGACCGCGAAACACGCCAAAACCGAACATAAAATCAATCTTATTTTACTAATCTTTCTCATTGTTCATCTCCCTTTTCTCAGTCGAAGAAGTCTTTTTCGCCGCCGTCTTTGTCGTCGTCCGACGTCGTTATCACGTCCGAACTTCCGAACTTCACGACTTCAATAGTTGCCTTTAAGTAGTTGTTGTGTTTGCGAAGCAAACACAACCCCGTACGGGGCGAAATTCTCGCCTCTTCCCTCTTTTTTTCGTTCATCTTTTTCTCCTTTTACTTTTCGGAATTTATCCGTCAACCCCTTTTTTAAACAGGCGGAAACAGTGATGTGTACTCCAAAAAATTTTTTCTCTGTCCAACTTTTGGGTTCACATCACTGTCTTCCGCCCGTTTTCGGGATATTTTTATCTGATTACCAAAATATCGTAAGTTGCTCCCGTCACGTTTACGCGTACGTTATCTAACGATACCGCTTCGGTCTTATGATTGCCCATATCGAGTTTCAACGCCGTTCCGCTTGCGTTTGCGATAACGATATCGCCGTTAGCCGTATCGATAGTTACCGTCAGCCAATCGATACCGTTGCAAGCCAAGCCGCCCGAAACTCCGATATAATTGCCGTCGCCTAAAACTACGTTCAACGCAGTCCAACCCGTCTGAGCGATTCTTATTCTGAACGTTATCTTGCCGTCCGAACCGACGGTCGCGTACTTATTCGTCGCAAGAAGGTCTACGTCCTGCCCCGTTAAGGTCTGATTTCTCATATACCCGACTTTCGCCGCGTATACCTTGTTGTCGCTTCCGCTTATCGGCAACCAACTGTCTATGCTCTTCGAATAACCCTCGCCGTCCGCCTCCGCCGAGTAAACGTAATTCAAGTTACCCTTGACGACAAGGTCGGTTTTCAACAAGGTCGTTTTGTCCGCGTCGTAAAATTCCATGTTTACGAGGTTTACCGCGGCAAGGTCGAGATTTCCGTCGCTGAGAGATACCGAAATATCGGAAATGGTCGTTGCGACGGGGTTGTAATTGCCCTTGTCAAGACCTTTTATCGCTCCGTCTTCCGTGGTCATAACGATTTCGCCCGTCGCGGTGTCTATCGTTACCACGTACCACGTAGGACTTGCGGAAACTCCTCCCGAAATTCCTAAATAGCCGCCTGCGGCAATAACGTTGAAGCCTGCCCAACCCGTATCGTTTACGCGTACTCTGAATATGATTTTTCCGTCTTTATCAGCCGCAACGTACTTGTTGATAGCCATGAGTTTCGTATCGCTTGTCGCCACGACCGCACTTTTGATAACTTGAATATCGTAGCCGAGTTTTACGGAAACGCTTTCGGTAACGCTACTCAAATCAACGACTTTACCGTCGTCGTCGAGCCATCTTATATCTACGTAACGCTTCGTATATCCTTCGCCGAGGTCTTCGTCGCCTTTCGTGTATTCGTAAGCCGCCGCCGAGCCTTTAACTACTTTTTCTCTGTGAAGTTCGACGCAGTTTTCATCCGAATAAGTTATCGTGCAAAGTTCGGGTATGGTCGGGTTTACCGCCGCGACAGCGGCGTTCGCGTGTATAGCGAAAGAAATCGTGTCCGCGGCGTACGCTGCGAATACTTTTTCCGCGGCAACCGTTCCGTCGGGATTGTAAACCGCAACCTTTTTGTCTGCGGCGGTCGCCTTAACGGTAAACCACTTGTTAAGGTCGCTTTCCGAAACGGCAACGCCGAGTTCGTTGTCGGCGTTCCATACCGCCGTTCCGTAAATGACAAACGAAGTTCTGCCTTCCGCTTCCTCGCTGCCGTCGGTCGCGAGAGATTTTATAAGAACTTTAAATTCTACGTCGCCGTTTTCGTCGCCCTTAACGTAACCGTTCATCTGATAAACGGTATAGTAAGTCACCGAACCGTCCATCGGTTTGTAATACGCGACTTCGCTACGGACAAGTATTTCGTCCTTATAATAAACGTTCTTGTTTTCGGTCACGTTCTCGAAAGTCGCTTCGACGATTCCGTTTTCTTCCGTAACCCATTTTTCGTAATGGCTGTAAGTATAGCCGTCGATAACTTCTTTCGTTTCGGTATTCGGCGTAATTACGCATTTCGTCGCGTTTTCGCCGTATGCGACGGTTTCGCTCGTAACGTTGCCGTCTCTGTGGTAGGTTATCGTATAAACGTTGATTTCGATACCCGTAACGGTTACGAGTATATCGCCCGTCGCTTCTTCCGCGGGAACGGTAAAGCCGTAGTTTTCGTCGAGAACGACTGTTTTCGCTTCGCCGTCGCCGACTTTATACTTCACCGTGATTTTACCGTAAGACTGACTGTATTTTTCCGCGAGAGAAATGTTAAGGGTCTGCTTTTCGCCGTGTTTATAGGTAAAGCCTTCGCTTAATACCGCGTTCTCCACGTCGCCCGAGTAGGTTACGTTGTAGGTCGGCAAAACGACTTTTATAACGAGAGTATATACCGCGGTCGCGCCGTTCTCGGCGGTAACGGTTATGTTGAACTCGTTTTCGCCCTCTTCCAAGGTTCCGACCTCGGGGGAGATAACGTAGGAAGCCGCTTCGCTCGCAAGCGTTACTTCGACCGTTGCGGTCTTGCCGTTTATCGTTGCGAGATAGGCGTTTTCGTCCGAATCGTATTCGACGGCGTTCCCGTTTACTTTCACCGTATCTATGGCGTTTACTCCGCTCTTCGCTCGGGTTACGACAACTACGTATTTAGCGTTCTTGCCGTCTGCGGAAACTTCGATTTCAAATCTGTTTTCGCCCGTCGCGAGGTTTTGTTTAAGTCCGTCGCCCGTCACGGTCGCGTTCTCGTTGTTCGCCGCGGCGGCAATCGTTACTTCCGTCACTTCGTTATTCACGCCGTATCTGTACGTTCCGTCTTCCGAAGCGGGCACGACGGCGTCGCCGATTTTCAGTTCTTTAAGAGTGAGGTCAACCGCTCCGCGAACTACTTTTACGGTATAGGTTTTCGACGATTCGCCCGCTTTTACCGTGAGCGTAAACAGGTTTTCGCCGACTTCGAGAGTCTTTTCGCCCACGCCCTCTACCGTCGCGTAAGACTTAACCGCCGTCGCCGCGAGATTTATCGTCGTTATCGGATTCGCGACTTCGTATTCGTAAACTCCGTCCGCTCCCGCCGTAAGAGTATCGTTTCCGATTTTAACCTCTTCAAGACCGAGATCCGCCGCCGCTCGGGTAATTTCCACCTTATAGCCGAGACTCTTCCCGCCGCCTTTTACGGTGACGGTAAAATCGTTTTTGCCGACTTTAAGGGTCTTGTCGCCCGTTCCCTCGACGGTAGCCGCCGAGTCTTTCGCGGTCGCCGAAATCGTAATATTTTCGACCTCGTAATCGACCGTAGTTGCGTATTTGCCGTTTGTTTCGACGAGGGTTACGTTACCCGCTTTGAGTTCGGCAAGTTTGAGGTCGACCGTTTCGGTCTCCTCGGTCTTGCACGCTGCGGCGACAAGCGTCGCGACGAGTACGAAAATCATCAGAACAAACAGTTTCTTTGCCTTTGAATTTTTCATTTTTTCCTCCTATTATTACTGCGTAAAGCAGTTTTTACCGTTATTTGAGTTTCGGAAGTTTGCCCGGAACGACCGACCACAATAAAGAGTCGAATACGTTGCTCGCTTTGTAGCACGCTTCCATTTTGTTCCCGTAAACGAATATCGAGTCTTTGGCGACGTCCTGAGCGTCGTTAAGCCGCCATTCAAGACTTACTTCGCCGCTTTCCGCAAGAACTATGAGATTATTGATATAGTTATTGCTGTACCAAACGTACAAATCGTCCGTAAAAGCGTAATCTACGTCTTTGTTGAGGCTCTTCCCTTCCGCCATTCGCATATTCAGAAATACGTTTTCCAGACCGCCGCCGTAGTAAGCCCCGCATATTCCGTCGATTCCGTTATAATCGTAAACGAAGTCGAGCGAAACGTTTTTGATATTGTTGTAAACGATTACGGACGAATTCGGAATTACGTTTCCGTTTTCGTCAACGTTGTCGTAATGCTGTATCATTCTCGTCGCGATTCCGCAAGCGACGGCGGTAAACCGTACGTTTTCAAAAGAGATATTCTCCATCTCGAACCCGACTACGGTTCCGAAAAGAGATTGTTGCGAAACGTTCGACGGCATAGTGATATTCTTTACGGTATGACTTCCCCCGTCGATATAACCCGCAGTACTCTCCGCGAGAACGACGTGACTCGGGTCGCTCGTCTTTACCACGTATTCGACGCCCGTAAAATCAATATCTTTCGTCACGAGATAGCGGGCGTTGAGGTCGCCTTTCGCTTTCAGCATCGCGTTCCAATCTTCGGCGGTAGCGATAAGCATAGTATAAACTTCTATCGATATCGCTTTCGTTTTCCCGCCCGAAGTCACGAAAACAAGCGTACTGCCCGCGGCTTTCGGCGTTACTACTCCGTCCGCGGACGCTTCGGCTATTTTTTCGTCTTCCGAAGCGAAAGTCGCGTTGTTTGCGTTAAGGTCGCTCGTCACGCCGCCCTCGGTTACTCTGCCGTTTATTTTTACGGGGTCTCCCGAAACGGAAAGTTCGATAACGCTCTTTTCGAGTTCTATTACCGCCCCGCCCGTATTTTTCGTCACTTTAACGAGACATTCTTTGCTTATTTCGCCGACTTTCGCGGAAATAGTCGCATTTCCCGCCGATTTCGCGAGAACTCTGCCCTGAGCGGATACCGAAGCCACTGCGGGGTCGCTCGTAGACCATTTCACGCCGTCGCCCGAATTCGTAGTCGCTTTCAGCGTAAACGCTTCGTCCTCGCCGAGTTCGATTTCCGTCTCGCTTATTTCAAGCGTTATCACGGATTGCGATTCAGACTCGGAAGATGGCGGCGTATCCGGTTTTTTGCCTGCGAGCAGGACGATAGCCGTTACGGCGAACGCGATTACGACCACGGCAATCACGCTGCATAAAACGATTTTCTTAACTTTCGTCATATCAGCCTCCGATTTGTTTTTCCCACGTTTCGATAAGCGTGTCTATATCGCGGGCGGACTCTTTGCTTTCGAGTATTTCGTACTTTTTGGTATAGTATTTCATATCCGCGAGGTACTCCGCCTGCTTTTCCTTCGACAATTCGTTCATGTGAAGGGTGAACGCCAGATATATAGGCGTAAGTCTCTCTCTTCTTATTCTGTCGTTGAGCAGTTGCCACCTGTCGGGGTTCGTTTCTTTGAGCGGCTCTATATCTTTCAGACATTTGTCGAGGTAATCGAACAGTTTTTCGACCACTTCCGTCGGCCAATACTCCTCTTTGCCCATCTCCTGCCAAATACTGCCCGTTATCTGTTTGGTTTCGGCGAGATATTCGTAATACGCCCTGAAAAAATCGAAATATTCCTTAAACGTTCCCGCCGCCTCGCCGTAATAATGGTCGATAAAATCGTACGCCAAAGCGTTATAGTTAAGCGAGGTATCGTACATGAGTTTCGACTGAATATAAATCTGCATCGCCTCGAAACACGGAACGCCCGAGGAACTGTACGCCTGATCGTCTATATAGTGAACTCCGCATTCCTCGTAAAATCTGTAATGTTCGCTGTACGTTCCGAAATTGTAAAGGGGAATAAAGTAGTTGTACACCGCGAGACTGTATCCCCACACTATAATGTTGTCGTGAAGTCCCTGTCCCGAGAACAAATCGCTCCACCCTTTAAGTTGGGCGTACTGCGTTCCGTTTTCCGTCTCGGAAAAGCCCTTGCTGAAATCGGAGTCGATAGGACAGTACATTACCATGACGTTTTTGCGGATTTTAAGATTGTCGTAATAGGGAACGTACTTGCCGTTCTCGTCCTTTATCGCGACTTCCTTATCCCCTTCCGTCTTCTTTTTCACGGGCGGTTCCTGCGAAGTCTGATACGCGAAAAACACGTAGAAAATTTCCCTGTCGGGATAATTGTCCGCAAGCCACGCGTCCACTTCCGCGGCAACGAGGTTCGTAAAATTGAGTTCCTGTCCGCTATAACCGCCGTACAATGCCCTTTCCGCTTTGCACTTATCGCATTCGCACATGTCGAAGTTGTCTTCGTGACCTATCATCAGGTATTTGCCGTCGGGGTTATTTTCTATGCGTTTTTTAATCTGTTCGACCATTTCGGCTCGCATTTCCGCGTTGCTGTAACAGACCTGCGTATGCGACGCGTCGTACCAATCTTCGTGTTCTTTCCCGTAAACGCTCCACGGCAAAAATCCGTACAGGTCGTTGCCCGCCGATTTCGCCGAACTCGCTCCCGTGACCGTATGAGCGAAAGTTATCCAATGCCCTAAGCCGCTGCCCGTATAAAGCCGCATGCGTTGACGGTACTGCGTGGTGAGCGAACGCATCATTATATCCCGCATATCGGTACTCGGTACGAATTCCATATCGAAGTCGTACAGATACATATCGCCCGTTTTGTCGAGCGTATACTCGTCGTAACTGTAAAATTCTAGACCGAGCGAATAGCCGAGCATGTCGTAAACCGCAGATATAACGCCGTTATCGTCTTTCGCGTTGATTAAAAGGGCGTTGCCCATACGCTTCATGACGTAGCCCGTCTCGCCGAGTTTTTCGGTCAGTTTCAGTCCGCTGCTTTCAAAAAACGTAGTCTTGCCGAGCGAAATCGCCTTGACTTCTTCCGAGAAACTCTCTCCGTCCGTCTCGACTTCGAGTTCGGCTCCCGTCGCCTCCTTTACGAACGCGACGAGTTCGTTGGCTGCCGTGTTTATGTGGGCGGTCGCGTTAAGCGGAACGACTATTTTATAGTCGGTTTTGCCGTTTTCAACAATTTTAACGTCCGTCTTTTTTATCTGTTGTTCCGTCGAGCCGCCGCCCGCAGATTCGCTCTCGTCGCTTTCGTCGCGTTTTTTACACGAAGAACAAAGAGCCGCGAAAAGCGAAAAACAAACGGCGAGCAATATACATACAAACCTTTTCATATCTTCTCTCCCGTCACGCCGCTTCGACGACAAATCTATAAATAACGAAATTGTCGTTCGGGTCGGTCGCCATATAAATCACCGTATATACGCCCCTTTCGGCAAACGTATACTCGTTTTCTTTTACGCTTATTCTCTTTCCGTCGGGCGTGATAACGTAAACGCGGACGACTACCTCGTCTTTCTGATTATCGACGACCGTGTAATTCGGCAACTTCAACGCCGTTCCGACTTTAACCTTGCTTTCGGGTTGTTTATCGAAAGTCAATTCGGGTTTTACGGGGTCGTATACCGAAAATTCCGCGTAATCGGTCGCCGAGTTTCCGTTCTTGTCGGAAACCTTGAAAATAATTCTGTACTTGCCGCATTTGTCGGCGGTAAATTTCTCGCCCGTAACGAGCGTTTTTTCCGCGACGACTGTTTCTTCTCCGCGTTTTACGCTCACTTTCACTTCGCCGAGAGAACTCAGCACGTCGTAAGCCGCGACCGAGCCGAATTTTATTTCCGTTCCGACGGGAACTCTCCCGTCGTATACGCCGTCAGCCTTTATATACGGCTTTTGCATATCTCTCTTGACGCTGTTTATCGTCTGATTGTTTATCGTTCTTATTCCTATTTCGGTAGCGGATTTTACTCCATTTACCTCGCAGTCGAGGTAAGCGTAGCCGCTCGCGAAACCCGAAAATTCTTTGCCGTCCGCGGTTTTATCCGCGACGCCTATAACCGAACCGCTCGCGTCGGTAAACGTTTTCGTTCCGTTATAGTAGTTGAGTTGCAGATACCCGTCGGAATCTGCGTAAGTCAACGTTTTTTCGCCGCCGTTTAACGAACAGTACCATAAGTTTCCGCTTTTAGTGTAGGTCAACGCGACTTTTTGCAGTCCGTCACGCTTATCCGAAAGGACGACCGTGAAAGAATCGGCGTTGAATTTTCCCGTTTCGGCAATAAAACGGAAAGTCGCCTCTTCCGCATATATCGGGCGGGCGAACGAAAAACTCATTTCGCCGTCCTCGCCGCCGAACGTAACGCCGTTACTGCTCATGGATACCGTCGCGTTACTCGTCTCGAAGTAATTTGCGATATATCCGTCGCCGTTTTTCGCCGTCCTGACGGGAATTTCACGAGCGATAACCCTTTCGAGACCGTTATAAGCGAACGAAATCGCAACGGTCGCCGAGGTTACGCCGTCCGTCGCGGTCGGAACGTAAACGCCGTCTTTGCCGATAGTCGTCTTACCTTTTCCGTCGGTTACGGTAATCGTCGCGGGCAACGATATCTCTTTGAGATTTTCGTCGTAATAAATCGCGTTGTAACCGTCGAAAACGAACTTATCTCCGTGAATAAACGCTTTCGGCAGATTTACGCTCTCTTCGTTTACGTTCAGTTCTTCCGACCGAGAAACGTTTATTCTCTTTCTCACTTTCTTAGTCTGACCGATATAATCGGTTATCGTATAAGTTACCGAGTAGACTCCGACCGCTCCTTTGCACTCGAATTTTCCGTTTGCCGTCGGAACAATCTCCTCGCCGCACTTTACTTCTATATCGACCTTAGCCGCTCCCGCTCCTGCGTTTTTTATCTCGTAGTCGGCGAGCGTTATCGTATCTCCGTATTTCGCCTGCGACGGCATATCGGAAACGAGCGAAACTTCGGGTTCGTCGACGTTCCTCTTAGCCGTGATTTTTATGCTCTTCTCCGTCCGATGCCCGAAAGCGTCTACGGCGTAATATTTAACGGTATAAGTACCTTCGAGAGGTATAAACGTTCCGTCCTCGCCTACTTCGGCGACCCTGCCAGACGCGTCGTTTGTCACGACGAAACCCTTTTCGGTGACAGCCGAATCGGCGTCCGTCGCCTCGTAGCCGAATATCTTATAAGGCTGCCCGACTTTCGCCGCGGGAACGGCGTTTTCGTCTATATCGACGGTTATTATCGGCGACTCGGTATCGTCGAACAACGGTTTCGACAAGTCTTCGCCGTCAACCGTGAGAATATACGCGTCGGCTCCGCCGCTCGCTCCCTTGGCGTACACGCTTAAAATCGCCTCGCCCGTGGTAAAGCCCTGCCATGGTCTATTACCCGCGCTGAGAGCGGAATCGGTACTGTCGAAATCGTAAACGAGCCACGGAACGGCGGTCGTATTGTATTCGGGGGGGGTGCCGGCCGCGGGTCCCGGGAGCCATAACGGCTGAGAATAAAGGCGTTTCGTACCGTAATCGAAATAGAGTTTCATAGACATAAAGTCGAACTCGTAGTTATCTATCGAGTGAGTTAAACTACCCGAACTTACGAAACCGCCCTCTTCGTGAATGGTCGCGGAGTCCGCTCTTCCTGCGGTCGAGAAGAAATCGTAATAATATCCTACCCACGCGGTCTGACCCGAAGCCCTCGCTCTTATATAGGAACCTAACGGCGTATGGGAAAGATATTTAAGTCTCATCGAGATATAATTGCTCGAATCGTACTTATCCGTCAGAACGACGTAAAACGAATCGAGGTCTGCCGAACCGATATTTTTCGGGTCGAAATTCACTTCGAGAAGAGTTTTGCCCCTGTTTGTTCTGTCGTCGAACGTATATTCCGACAAGTCTATCGTCTTTCCGTAAGTTATCGTCTTATTGTCGGTTAATGTTATTTTTACGCCCTTGGTTTCGTTGTTCGACTTCATGGCGGAATAACTCGCGTCCGTATCGAACTCGTCGGCGTATCTGCGTTTTACCGATATTTGCTTTTCGTATATTCGGGATTCGCCGCCCAGAACGGCGGTATAAGAAACCGTATATCTGCCCGCTTCCGAAAAAGTTATCTCCCCGCTCTTCTCTTCGCCGCGGGGCGTGATTATCTTTGCGGCGGCGACAGCCCTGTCGCTTCCGAGACAAAATTCTGCGGACGGGAACGCATAAGTCGTTCCGACTGCGAACGCCTCGGGAATTTCGTCGACGTTTACGGCGAGAATACCGTCGTCAACCGTAATTTTTTTGATTTCCTTGTTGTACTCGTAAGATTTTTCGCCGAAGTACTCTATCTCGTAAACGCCCGCTTCCGCGAACCTGTAAACGAAGCCGCCCTCCGTCTTTTCGTAGCCGTCGGCGACGACTCCGTCCTTTCTTACGGTGACGAGACAATCTTCCGTTCCTTCCGTCAGAAGGTTCGTCGTAACCCTTGCTTTCGGAATAAATATTTCCGCGTTCGTTCCCGCCGTTTCGGGCAGTTCGCCGTCGTATGCAAACGTTTTCGTAACGCCCGACTCCTCTACGATTTCCGCTTTATACCAACAGTCGGAAGTCTCGCCGTTTTCGGAATACTCGTAATATAAATACAGCGTTCCCTTTTTCGTCGGCGTATAATTTTTTGCGTTTTTCGCGAGAAGAACGCCGTTTTCGTCGTATAAAGACGCTTCGATTTTGTCGGAAAGGTCGTCGCCGTTCTCGCCCGTCGCTTTCGCCTCGGGCAAAACGTAGTTTTTGCCGACTACGGGCTTTATTCCCGAAGAGAGAACAATCGAGGGGCGATATTTAACGTCGCTTTCCGCAAGCGAATAGCCGCCGAACGAACATATCAGCAAATCTCCGCGGCTGTTCGCGGATATTTCGTCGAACGAGACGGAAACCGAATACTCGTTGAACGAGCCGAGGTCGTTTTCGAGCAATTTCCCGTCGTTATATTGTTTTTTGAAGTCCCACACAAGGCGATAATTGCCGTCGTCGCCCTTTATTTTCACCTGCATGCTTTCGGGGTCGAACGATAAAGAGCAAATTTCCGCCGTGAATTTCGTATACAAGTTCTGTTCGTTATATCCCGCCGTCACGCCGTAGGGGGCGTTAGTTCCCTCGTGATATACGATTCCGCCCTTCTTATCGTTATAAATTACCGCCGCGTCGTTGTAATCGGAATAAGCCGAAATCTGAACGGAAAACTTTTTCCCGCTCTTTTCGTCTTTGAAAGACAGCGAATACTTCTTTAAATCTTTGCTTCCGTCGAACGTCGCTATTTTGATTTCCGACTGAAAAACGCCCGTCCGAACGCCTTTGAAGTTCGCCGTCGCTCCGCTGTCGTAAGCGAATAACCGAAGTCCTCGCTTATTGCCGTCGACGTCGCCCGAAACGGCTTTGATTTTGCCGTCGTACTCGAAAACGTTCGCAGCGTAAGCCGAGCCGCCGTGACTAAACGCGGCGACAAACGCGAGCGAAACGCTTAAAACGAGTAAAACAGCCAACAGATAAATCGCCGTCCGTCTTTTCTTCGTCATCCTTTTATTCCTCCCTCCGATAAATTTCCCATGATTTTGTTTTTGAACACTAAAAACAGTACGAATATAGGCAGAAAGACCATAAACGCCGCCGCGAGTTGAGTCGTTATATCCACGGGGCTCGGTCCCGCCCACGTTCCGCCGCCGCCTATTATCGACATATACAGCATTACCGCCGAAGTGGTATGGTTGGGCAGGAACATATACGGCGTTTCAAAGTCGTTCCAATACTGAATAAAGTTGAGAAGAAAAATCGTAGATATTACGGGAACGGCGAGCGGAAGCATTATGCGGAAAAACACCGTGTAATGACTGCCTCCGTCCAAAAACGCCGACTCCGCGTATTCCCACGAAATTTTCCTGAAAAACGCGTAGAAAATCATATAGTAAATATTATTGAACCCGAATTTCATTATCCACGAGCCGATAATAGTATCGTACAGTTTCAATTTTTTCGTAACCGTGAGCATCGACGCAAGGTTTCCGACGATAGGAAGCGAAAGCGTTATTATGACCACGTAATGTATTATCGTACTGCACTTGTTGTCGTATTTAGCCGTGCAATAGGCGATCGCCGCGGTACAGATACTCTGCAAAAACGCCCCGCCGCCCGCGTATAACAAAGAGTTTAAAAACATCTCTTCAAAATACACGGTTTTAAAGCCGCCCGCATGCTCTTTGAGCGTTTTGAAGTCCTCGAAAACGGCGATATAGTTATCTATTTTTAAATTGTCAAAGACTTTCCACGGATTTTTAGTTATCGACGCGTAAGTCCTGAAAGAAGCCGAAAAGCCCCATAATATCAACGCGAGAACAGCCGCCGAGTATAAAACGAGCAGACAAAGCACGACTATTTCGTAAACGCCAAACCTCTTATGGCTCTTGCGGGGCGATTTTTTCTTAAATTCAGTCATATTTCTTTCCCCCGTCAATTTTCGTTAGGTCCGTATTTAAGCATCAGATTTCTGACAAGTATAGTGACGGGAGCGACTATCGCCGTGAACATAAGTCCCAACGCCGAAGCCTTGCGATACATCTGTTCCAACGAACTGCCCGTGTATCTTCCGTCCTGCACCATATTGAACAGGTAGTAACCTATCGTCTGATATTCCCTGTTCGTATTGAACCCGTAGAACGTGAACAAATACGCCTGATTCGTTGCGAACCACGCGAGGAATATTACTATTATCGACACGATAGTACCCCATATCTGAGGAATTATAACGTGAACGAACGTTCCGATTTCGCTCGCCCCGTCGATTTTCGAGGCCTCTACTACCGCCTCGGAAGTCTGCGACATCGCGTTTATATACAACAAAATATTCGCCGAGAAAGTCATCAGCAAATAGAAAACGACCAACACGCCCTGTTGTTTCGGATTGTACACGGGTCCGATTACCGAACCGCCGAGGGCGGAAGAAAGTCCTTCGTTTACGAAATACTTGTAAAAAATTACCATCGCCGTGGAACACACTATGCTCGGTAAAAACAAAACGACTTTAAAGAAACCCGAAAAAAGGAATTTCTTATAAACGTAATAACTGAAAAGCAAAGAAACGGGAACGCAGATTACTATGTTCAGACCGAGGTACAACAGTGAATTTTTTATGCAAAGCCACAGGTCGGGCAGGACGGTTTTATCGAAAAAGTATGCGAAATTGTCCCAAGTGTAGCCGATAACGGCAGTTCCCGCCGAGTTCTCGTAACTCTGAAAAGCCATGAGAAAACTGTTGAAGTTCACCACGACGTAAAAGACGATAAATTGAAGCAAAGGCAACGCCACTATGCTTGCGTAAAACACGTTGCCTCCGCTTATCGCTTTCTTCCTTTTTGTTCCAAAACCGTTCGGGAAAATTTTCCCCGCGGCTTCTCTTCGCTTCGTTTTTATTCTATCCATAAACAGTCCCTTTTTAGGTCGCGTTCAATTATCGTCCTTTACTTGGCGATACTCACATATCGCCTCGAAATAACTTTTAACGGTCGCCCCGCTATGATCTTTGAAATATACGAGCGGGTTGTTTTCCTGCGAGTTTACGCTGAAACCGTAGGTACGATAACTAAGCAGACTCGCGTTTTTACGAGCGGTCGCTGAAATGGGAGTCCACGGAAGAACCACCGTTCCCGCACTTTTCCTCGTCTCGTAAACGCTCTTGCCGTAACTGCTCATTTTCGCGAGAATATCGTCCGTAAGGTCGTATTCCATCGCTCGGAAAGTGTTTGTGTATTCCGTGTAAACTCTGAGCGCGTAATCGCTTTGAAGGAAACTTACGAACGCTTTGGCTACGGGTTGCAACTCGACGCTCGTTTCGCTGCTTATGAAAATGAGAGACGAACGGTCGCTTACTTTCGTATTCGGCGTACCTATCTTGCTCGCGTCCGTTTTCGGCAAAGGCAAAATTCCGATGTTTCTGCCGCTGACTTTCGCCTCGTTGTACCACCAACCGCCGTCCACGAGGAAACCTATCGGGCTGTCGCCGATTCCGTTGCCGTCGGGGTCGAGAAAATACTTCTGAGCGATAACGTTGCTGAAACCGCTGTCGAACGATTTTCCGAAGTAGTTTCTGCTGTTTTTGTTGCCCGTTCCGTCGTCCAAAAGCAATTTCGCAAATTCGAGAGCGTCTAACTTGCCCTTTTGTCTCTGCAATAATTTATAATTAGTCGAGTCGATTTTCGTAGACGGTTTTAAAGTAACGCTGCCGTCGGAATTTATCGTATCGACAATCGTCTCGGCGTTGCCGTCGAAGGTGAAATTCAGTTTCATCTGCTCCGCGCCTTCGTTGTTAGCCCACATGTCGTTGATAAGTCCTGTGAGATAACCCGTTTCGTCGCCGTTCCACACGAAGGGCGTAACGCCTACTATTTTCATCTGTATCGTGAGGGCTCGGAAATCTTTATAGGTCGCGGGAAGTCCGTCGTCCGCGGTGTTTTCCTCTCCGTCGGGACCGAAAGCCTTTGCTTCGGAAGCGTCGCCGACGAACAAACCGCTTACTTTATCCTCGTTTTTAAAGTCCTCTTCGGTGAAGTCCTCCGCGGTTTTTCCCGCCGCGAAATACAGACATTTCTGTTTGAACAAGTCTATATCGTAGTTTAAGTTGATAGAGGTCTCGAACAGGGGCAACGCGTAATACTTGCCGCCGACGTTCAGAAACTCGTCGTATGCCGCGGGTATTTTCTGAACTATCGTCTTGCCCGTCTCTTTTTTATCGAGTCCCGTAACGGCGTTGGCGTTGACCGTTTCCGTTATATCGAGAAAACTGCCTTCCGAAACGTAACTGTAATAATCGATATTTTCGAGAAGATATACGTTGTTACGGTTCCCTTTCGTAGAACTCGGTCCCGTAAGTTGACCTCTCGTGTATTCGGGAACTATCTGAACGCCGACTTTGCCGCCGCCGAAATCGTACCCGTCGTACATAGCCTCGAATTCCGAGCCTAACTTTCTGAGCCATTCGTCGCCGAAACCGCCGTTGTAGTACTTGACGTACAACTGCAATTTACCGCTGTCTACCGACTGCTCCGAATCGTTCCTTCTGCAACCCGCAAAAGAACAAATCGTCGCGAGACTTAAAACCGCCGCCGCTATTTTCGTTAATTTTTTCATACCGTTTTCTCCTTTTATCATAATCTGTTTTCGGGAAGTTTAAGATACTC
>CALGVF010000019.1 GCA_937920115.1 uncultured Clostridia bacterium | reverse complement strand
CCAAATAAACCGTTATAACAGACGTTGTTAATATGGAGGATATATGGAAAAGACGAAATACGAAACCTATATGGTGGCAAACACTAAACTCGTTGGGGAATTTGCCTTGCCGCCTGAAAACTGCGAATGGTTAGAAAACTTGCCGCCCGAAACTTACGAATGGGTGAAGAGTTTACCGCCCGAAGAGCAGAAGAGGTATTATTACGAAATGAGTATCAAAAACGTTATAGGACTTGACCCGTCGAGTTTTAAATATATCAAATACGAAGACCCTTACGCTCGTAATTTTCTCGCAAAATGTCCCGTGTGCGGAAAGGTTTGCCGAATAGATCAGTATGGCAACGGGGAGTGCGATAACTGCTTATGGCAGTTGGGCAGATACGACGAGCAAGTTGCGGACTCCGTTCAATATCCGAATATGGTTTCG
This sequence comes from uncultured Clostridia bacterium, assembly GCA_937920115.1. Classification (GTDB taxonomy): domain Bacteria; phylum Bacillota; class Clostridia; order Christensenellales; family Borkfalkiaceae; genus UBA10281. The sequence goes on along the minus strand of CALGVF010000019.1, from coordinate 1,690 downwards.
CTCAATAAAGCGAGGTGGCTTTATAAAGAGGGGAAGCCGTTAAAGCCCGATTTCGACGATTTTATCGCAGGACTTGAAATGTACAGCGAAATGACCTTTTATTATAAAGGCGTCGAAGCCGCAGTGTGTTTCGATAGTAACGGCGTAATTCATTTGCAATACGGCAAACAGAACTACGTTTTTTCAGATACGGAGGAATTTCGCGATAAGTCCTGCGTGGACGGAAAGCCTTTGAAAGAAATATGGAACGAAGTCGAAAACGCCGACTATATGCAAGGCTGATTTTTATACAACCCTCAAAAAAGGACTTAGAGGAAAGGAAATATGGAAACTAAACGACATCAGAAATTATACGAACATTACAGAACAATTTTCGGTGAAGAACCGAAATTCAGTTTAAAACTCAAAAAGAACGTTTTACCTGACGATATGAAGCCTGTCGCGACTTACGTTTTCGAGCCGACCGCCGAAATGCCCTTTTGGAAACTGTGTACGATCGGGGCGAGCGATTATCTCATGCCCGAACGCGATATAGGTTGGGGTAGAAAGGCGAATCGTCGCAACGAGTATATGATGCTTATATCGCCCGAAGTCGAAGTCGACGAGAGTAAAACCGAATGGCTTTTCTTAAATTCCTTGCTTTGGTCGACCGCCGAATACGCCTTTAACGCGAAAGAAAATATCACCGTATCCGATACGATAGATATGGAACTTAAAGGGAAATATTGCGGGACGGTGCTTTTACTACCCGAAGTGTTCAAATCGCCGAGTATCGTAAAATGCTATGTGTCCGAGCATAAATACATCAGTATATTTCAGGTAATGCCGATAACGAGAGAGTTGCTTACAAAGAAACTGAAAAAGGGAACGAATGGCGTTTATTGGCTTATGGAACAGTTCTACACGCACGACGACGATTACAAACTTATATCGTCCAAACCGTTTGCGACGTTATAGACGTAGGAGTTTAATATGGAAAAACCGACCGAAGAATATTTGCAGAAACTAATATCAAACGCACGAAAAAAATTTGGTGAGTTTTCATATTGTTTTGCAGATATTCCAAATGTAAAAATAACCTATGTAAACACAAATAAGAGAAACCTGACGGGGATAATCGAGGGGATGTGCTGGCTTACGGAAATGGAAGCACATAAAACCAAAGAATCATTAAAAATCAGTCCGATCTGCAAAAATTACAATAAGTTTTATAGGTCGGGCGAAAGAGTGATAAAAGTCGAGTGCTTCGTAGGCGGACATAACGATTTGGACGTGATATACGTCGCGCAATATGACGGCGAACGACGTTATCTTTTCCCGTATTTTGAAGATAAGAGCAAAGCCGTCGGATATCCGATTATCGTGGCGAATTTTGAAAACAGTAAAGTCGTTGAAGAATACAGAGTTGATGGAAATAAAATTCTTTATGAAAAGTATGATTATTCTAAACAAGACAAGGTTGGATACTATTGCATAAACTTTGTTCCGGAGGGAGAGTGCCCGATTTTGGGCGAAGAAGAAGGCTATTTTAACGTAAATTCACTTGAATATCATCAGATGAGTAATAAAGTGTGGTGTCAAAAATAAAAAGGTAATATGAAAAACATAGACGATAAAATAAAAAAATACGAGAGGCTCGCCGTAAAAAAGCCGAAGTACTACGTTTCTATCGGCAATTTATATTCCGATG
>CALGVF010000018.1 GCA_937920115.1 uncultured Clostridia bacterium | reverse complement strand
TCCGACAAACCGCCGCTTCTCGCGAATATTCTTCCGAAGTAGGAAGCGTTGTCCAAAACGCCTTCGTCCAAAGTCGTTATATCTATATCCTTGCTGTCGTAAAGGGCTTGCAATTCCTCGAAAGTTAAGGCGACGTCTACGTAGTCTTTCACTTCGTCGCGTTTTACTTCCATTTTCTTAGCCATACAAGGTCCTATGAAAATTACCTTGCAGGGGCTTTCGTACTTTTTAAGGTATTTTGAAATCGCCGCCATAGGCGAAAGGTTATGCGAGATATGCTGTTTTAAATTCGGGAAATTCTTTTCAATGAAACTTACGAACGCGGGACAGCACGAACTCGTTAAAAAGCCCTTTTCGACGAGTTCTTTCGCTTCGCCGAGCGAGACCATATCCGCTCCCAACGCCGCTTCGACGACGGTATGGAAACCGAGTTCTTTAAGTCCCGTCACGACTTGTCCCAACTTCGCGTAACTGAACTGGCTCGATATAGACGGGGCGACTACCGCGAACACCTTATAATTCTTGCCGCCTTCGCTGCCTTTTAAAATATTTACGGCGTCGACTATGTACGACTTGTCCGCAATCGCTCCGAACGGGCATTGATATACGCATGCTCCGCAGGAAATGCACTTGTCGTTGTCGATTTTCGCCTCTTTTTCCTCGCCCATCGAAATGGCTTTGACCTTACACGCCATTTCGCACGGACGTTTGTTGTTTCTTATCGCGTTGTACGGACAGACTTTCGAGCATGCTCCGCACTCCTTACATTTCGACTTGTCGATATGCGCGACGTGATTTTCGTCGAACGAAATCGCCCCGAAATGACAGGCGTCTTTACAGCGGTGAGCGAGACAGCCCCTGCACGAACTCGAAACCTCGTAGCCGTTTACGGGACATTCGTCGCAGGCTATATCGATCGTCTCGATTACGTTCGGGTTGTCCTTATTGCCGCCCATGGCGATTTTTACTCTTTCGGCAAGAATAGCCCTTTCTTTATATACGCAACAACGCATCGTCGGAATTTTTCCCGGTACGATAATCTTCGGTATGCCTATCGCGTCCTCGGCAAGCGTGCCTTTCCACGCCGAGCGAGCGACTTCGCGAAGCACCTTGTATTTTAAACGCTGTACCTTTGTGTCGAATTTTTTAACGTCCGTTTCCATTTTTGTTTTTCTGAACTCCTTTTTCGTTCTTGTGTTTCTTGTAATTTTTATAATTTTCTCGGAAGCAACGCGGGCGATAATTCGCCGCTTTCCGCTCCCGCCTTTTTCAATTCTTCTATATAATTTTCAACGTGGTTTAAAGTCGGTCTGCCCGTTTTTACGGTCTTCGACTTCTCCGCCGCCCTTCTTCCCGCTTCTCTTCCGAATACTATCGTATCGAGCAGCGAGTTGCCCATAAGTCTGTTTTTGCCGTGTATTCCGCCCGCCGCTTCGCCCGCCGCGTACAGATTTTCCACCGTCGTTTCGCAGTTTTCGTTTATCTTTAAGCCGCCGTTCTGATAGTGAAGAGTGGGATATACGAGTATCGGCTCTTTCCTTACGTCTATTCCGTAATTCAGAAAGTTTTTAAGCGTTGACGGCAGTCGTTTTTCAATCGTTCCGTCGCCGTTTATCATATCTATCATCGGCATATCGAGCCATACGCCGAATCCATTTTCGGTTTTCACGCCCCTGCCGAGATTTTTGCATAAATTTATTATCGCCGAGGTCGTAACGTCTCGTTTTTCGAGCGAATTTACGAAAAGTTCGCCGTTTTTATCGACGAGACTCGCCCCCAACGCCCGACATTTTTCGGTTACGAGCGAACCTCGGACACTCTCGGGAAGAGCGACTCCCGTCGGGTGGTACTGCTCTGAATCGGCGTTTATAAGTCTCGCCCCCGCCCTGTACGCTATCGCCAAGCCGTCGGCTGTCGAACCGAAATGATTGCTCGTCGGGAAACCGTTGTAATGAAGTCTGCCCGCTCCGCCCGTCGCGATTATCACCGTTTTAGACCTCGCGAAAAACGCCCGTTTTTTCTCGGTATCGTATATTATCGCCCCGTCGGCGTTTCCGTTTTCATCCTTCACAATCTCAATCGCGGAAGCGTTTTCGACGAAGTTTATATTGCGGCTAAACGCCTCGTCTCTTAACGTTCGCATTATTTCCAAGCCCGTAAAGTCTTTGCAAGCGTGTAGCCTTTTTCTGCAAACGCCGCCGCCCGAAGTCGTTATCATATCGCCGTTTTCGGCTTTATCGAAGTTTACGCCGAGACTTTCAAGCCAACGCACCGCCTTAGGGGCGTTCAAAGCGAGTTTTTTCAGAAGTCCGACGTCCGCAGTGTAGCCGCTGCCGCCGTAGGAATCGAGAAAGTGAATCGCAGGGCTGTCGTTTTCTCTCGTCGCCGCCTGCATGCCGCCCTCCGCCATAATCGTGTTTGAATCGCCGACCCGAAACTTTGTTACGACCGTAACTTTTACGCCGACTTTTTCGGCTTCTATCGCCGCCGCTATCCCCGCTCCGCCGCCGCCTATAACGAGGACGTCGGTATCTGTTTCGGGGGCGTTAAGGTCGATATTGTATTCCGTAACCCTCGGCTTTCCGCACAATACGTCGGCGAGTTCGCAAGGTATTCTATCGCCCTCGTTTACCCCGACTTTCAACGTTTTATAGCCCGTTTCGGCGTTGTCGGGGTGATTTTTCAGTATTTCAAGCCGCCCAACCTCGCTCATAAGTGGATAAACAGCGTTCAATCTTTCCTTTCTCGTCGCCTCGACTTTTTTCAGAGAAGCGAGTTGTTCTTCGGTATACTCGTACATATTTCGCTCTCCTACTTCTCCGCTTTTCGCATTTCGTACAGGCGTTTTATATCGGCGAGCGGTTTTTTCGTCAAGTTTTCGAGTTCTCTCCCGGCTTCGCCGTTTTTTACACTCGATATCGCCTTTTCGAGACTTTCGCTTTTCGGCGAAAGGTATTTTCCGCATATTCTTCTCGCGAGCAAAGCCGCCTCGGGACTCCGTATTTTTTTCGGACAAACGTTTTTGCACGCTCCGCACGTTACGCACGAAAAACTCTCTTCGAGACACTTCTCGTACTCGCCGTTTTTGACGTATTCTACGTATTTTTTTACGTTTATCCCCTGCGGACAGGCTTTCGCACAAAGTCCACACCCCACGCACGAATAAATTTCGGGATAAATATCGCCGACCGCGTTCCTGAGGTTTACGTTTGCTATTTCGTCGAGTTTATACCCGTTTTTTGAAAACTCGTAAGACGGGGACGAAATTATCGACATACCGTCTTCCGCTTTTTGTCTGCAAGCGAGACAATAACGGGTTCTGCCGTCGTTTTTAAGTCGATACGCCACAAGACACGAACCGCAAACGCCGTTGCCGCAACGGTCTATCGGCTTTTGACCTGCATATTCGATAGCCGCCGCCACGGTCAAATCGGCGGGAACGAGATATTTTTTGCCGAAAATTTCCACGGTAATCATAAAAATATTTCGCCCGACCTCCGGTTTTTGTATAGCGAACATACTACCACGGTTATATTATAGTATATAACTCGAAAAATGTCAAATAAAAGGGGTATATTCTGCCGTTATTCTATCGTCGATTTATCGTAAAAACGCGACTTCGGCAATCATTTTCCTAAATGCGAATATGTACACTTGTAGAAGCGTTGTTATAACGCAGAAACGCATAAAAAAATCAGCTCGCAAAGAACCGATTTTTTTAATGAATTTCCCACGCGTAAAACGGGACGTCG
>CALGVF010000017.1 GCA_937920115.1 uncultured Clostridia bacterium | reverse complement strand
TCAATTCGGACGGGGCTTTTCGCGAGTGGCTCAACGACGATTTCAAGGACAATTATTCGCACAGGCATCTCTCGCACCTGTACCCGCTTTTCCCCGGCAACGAAATAACCGAAGAATCGGATAAACGGCTGTTTTCTGCTATTGTCACGGCGGCGAAAAAACGTTTCGAGATCGGGCTTACCGAACAGACGGGGTGGAGTTACGCTCACATGGCGAACGTTGCGGCGAGACTGAAAGACGGCGAAGCCGCTCTTAAACGGCTCGAATACGTCGCGAGATTTTGTACGGGAAAAAATTTGCTCACATATCACAACGATTGGCGAAATTGCGGCGTTACGCTTGATTTTTCCGTCGCCCGTCACGCACCGTTTCAAATCGACGCGATAATGGGCTTTACTTCCGCCGTTTACGAGTGTCTTTTATATTCGGGCGGAGAGTTTTGCGAGATTTTTCCCGCGAAACCCGCTGCGTGGAATAAAGGCGAGGTTGTCGGAATACGCGGTAAAGACGGTTTTTCATTCGATTTTTTATGGAACGAGAGCGACTGCAAAGTCGTCGTTTGTTCCGAGTTCGGCGGCAATTTGCATTTAAAAATAAACGGGTATGATTTTAATCGTTCTCTTGATTTTTCAAAGGGCGAAAGGAAATCTTTCTCGGTAGGTAGGCGTTTAAAAATATGATGTACTTTTTTAACGGAACGACGGAAAACACCGCTCGTTCAAATGCCGCTGAGTTGCAAAAACTTATAGACGACGCGGCGGTTTCGGGCGGTACGGTGATTGTAAACGGCGGCAGGTATGAAATAGCCACCGTGTTTTTGAGGAGCAACGTCTCTCTTTATCTTGAAAACGGAGCGACTCTCGTCGGTTCGACGGATATTAAGGATTACGGGCATTGTTCGCTTAAACCTCGTTTCGGCACGGACGTCGGAAACGTTATGACGGAGTGGTATTACGCTCTCATTGTCGCCGAAAATTGCGAAAACGTTCTTATAAGCGGCGGCGGAACTATCGACGGTCGCGGCAAATACAAGGAGTTTTTCCCGAATAAAGACGACCCGAAGAAAAACAGACCGTTTCTGCTCAATTTCTATAATTGCAAGGGCGTGACCGTAAAAGACGTGACCTTAAAAGACAGCGGAATGTATGCGTTTTTCTCGATAACCTGCGAAAACGTTCTCATAAGCGGTGTAAAAATACGGACGAGAGACAGCGGTAACGGCGACGGACTCGATTTCGACGGCGGCAAAAACGTTCGTATTTCAGACTGCGATATAGACGCGGGCGACGACGCGATTTCTCCGAAGTCGTTTATGAACGCCCCGATACAGAATTTCGTCGTGTCGAACTGCGTTTTGAAAAGCAAATGGGCGGCTATAAGGTTCGGTGTGGAATCTGCTTCCGATATGCGGGATATAGCCGTGAGTAACTGCGTGTTCCGCGAGTGCGGCGACGGGGTTAAAATGCAGTGTTGCGGAGCGGGAGTTTACGAAAATATAACTTTCGACAACATAGTTATGCGAGACGTTTTGCGTCCGTTTTTCATTACGCTGAACAATTTCAGAATGAGCAGCGAAGAGCCTTCCGTCATTACCGAGAACGGCAAAATCCGCAACGTTTCGTTTTCAAATATTCTTATTTCCTCACCGAGAAAAGATTTTAAAATTCATAACGAATGGCTCGACGAATACAACGCTCGGGCGATAGTCGTTTCGGGCGTTCCGCATAATAAGATAGAAAATATTACTTTTACGAACGTTACGCTCGAAGCGGCGGGCGGAGGAGAGAAACGCGAAACTTTCGCCGTCCCCGAATTTGCCGACGTATTCGAGCAGTACCCCGAGGTCATTCATCTCGAAGGCGAGTCTCCCGTCTGCGGCTTCTTCGTAAGACACGTTGACGGGCTGAAAGTAAGGAACTGTAATTTTTCGGTAAGCAATTCCGACGTTCGACCGTTCTCGTATTTTCAGGACGTAAACGGCGATATGAAAGACTGTGAACTTCGCGGCGTTACTTCCGGTTTCGCCATAGTAAACGGCGGAAATTTTTCGGTCTGCGATTGCCGTATGAACGGCGAAAGAACGGGAGCGACGATACCCGACGAACAGATCGAAAACGAGGTAAAACGAGTCGGCAATGCTTACGAGGAGTATTTCGCATACGTTCGTAAACTCGCGGGAAGTATCGATAAAACGCTTTCGGTTATTCCCGAAGCGGTCGTTTCGGGCGGCGAAATAAAATGCGAAAACGGCGTTTACAAATTGAAATCGCCCGTAGAAGGGATGTATACGTTTGTCGCGAGCAAGGTTTGCGGCGACTGTGTTATATCGGTAAACGGAAAAATCGCGGCGAGTCATAAGGCAGCAGATTTGTACGATATTTGCTACAATATTCCCGTCAACGTTACGTTGAAAAAAGACGACGAAATAGAAATTGCGTTTAAAAACGCCGAAGGCTTTGGCGGGCACCGCGGGACGGGCAATGCAAGAATACCGCACGGAATTCGCGGGACGATATCGTTTTACAAGTCGGAGAATTTATGAGAGGCAAGTTTATCTGTCACGAACTGTTCGCGGAGTTAAAGCCCGTAAACGTTTTTCATACCGAATTTCCGCAGGTTACGGTACCGAACGCGACCGAAAAATACGCGGATAAGCACGTTTTGTTCAGAAAAAGGTTTAACGCAAGCGGCGACTTGGCAAACGCGGTTTTAAAAATTACCGCCGACGACTATTTCAAACTGTATATAAACGGCGAGTTCGTCACGCAAGGACCCCCGCCGTCCTATCCGCAAGCATATTACTATATGGAATTGCCCGTCGGCAAGTTTTTGAAGTCGGGCGAGAACGTTATAGCAGTTCATACGCTCTATCAAGGACTTATAAACCGAGTATGGGTTTCGGGCGACAACAGGGAAAGTCTATGGGCTGAACTGTCGGTCGACGAAGAGATA
>CALGVF010000016.1 GCA_937920115.1 uncultured Clostridia bacterium | reverse complement strand
CCGCGTTCGCTTTAACTATATACCATTTTCCGACTTCCGCATATTGTCCGACACAGTTTGCATTCCAACCGCCGCTCTTTTCATATATCCAAAACGCCGCTCCGTTTCCGTTCAATCTTACCTTGAACGTAACGTTTCCGTCCGAATCGGCTTTGATATACTTGTTGAGTTCCATTACGTTGGAATAATTCGGGTGTTCGTGGTTGTTATAAACTAATTTCCCGCCGCCGTAAGTGACCGTCATATCCGAAGTTACGTTGCTTAAATCGACTTCAACTCCGTCTACGAGCCATTTAGATTCTGAGTATTCCACAACATAACCGTCTTCGATTGTTCTCGAATCGGGCGTATACGCCGCGGAAGTTCCCGCTTGAACGGTATTAGTTCCGAGTTCCGTTCCGTCTTCGTCAAGATAAGTAATGGTGTAAAGTTTCGGGTTTATCGACGGAGTATCGTCCGCACACAAAAGCAAGGTTGTTACATCTAAATCGGGATAATCTTTTTCTTTCAATACCGTACCGTTTTCATTGCACAGATATACTTTTTCGTTTGCAACATCGGTCTTGAAGATTACCCATACGCCCTCTGACAACCAATCGGACTGCAAAATTATCCTTTCCGAATCGGCGTGAGTGTTGTCTACGTTATGAACGGAAACAGTCGCGGCTCCGCCAACCAAACGCACCATAAACGCTATGTTACCGTCAGAATCGACAGCAATATACTTGTTAAGGCTCATTGCCGTAACATATTTAGGTTTAACGTGATTTTTGTAAATAAGAGTCGTATAACTTGCGTAAACGGTTATATTTTCGGTTATCGAATCGAGATTCGCTTCTATTAAGCCGCCGTTTTCGGTCGTCCATTTAACTTCTTTTTCTTCGATATATCCGTCGCCGAGGTCTTCCGTGGGCATCGTATACTTCGCCGAACGACCTTTCTGTACGTATTCTACGTGGAGAACTTCGTCGCCGTCTTTATAAGTAACGGTACGCAGTGAATTTCTCAAATCTCTTACGCCGTAAAGGTCGGTTACGTAAGAATCGTCATAAAACGCAATATCCAAACAGGTATCGTTGCCTATCGCAAGGTTATCGTTATAATATAAAGCCCAAATTCCGTTCGATTGTCTGACAAATTCAACAGGCAACCACGTTTCCGACTTGTTTACGCCGTCGGGAGCATTCGCTTTAATAGCGTAATTTCCTTTAACCCAAAATTTAAGTCTTACGTAATCGTTTAAATCGCCGTTTCTGAAAATACGATGCCAAGAATCAGAATAACTAACGCCTATTTTATATGCTTTCGATACGCCTTCGGGAAGCAACGAAGTATCGGTTATTTCTTCTTTAATCTCAGTGTTGCCGACACTTTCCGTCCCGTCATCGGCATATCTGGTAAACCACAACGTATACTTGTCGCCGCTCTCGTATTTCGCAAGTTCGTAAGAACGCTTTTCGTAGTCTTCGATAAGAGCAGCCTGAGCGTCGGTATAACTGTCGCCGCTGAGTCTCGCCGCAGTCGCTACTTCGAGAGCGGAACGTATACTGTTGGAAATCTTCGCTTCCGTATCGCCGCTCGCGGTTGCCCATTCAGCCATGGTGTACTCGTCGCCGACTTTTTTATACGCTCTGCCGACGAAATTTCTCGTGAGGTTGCCGTCTTTAATTCCTAAAATAGAACCGTTTACAACGTAATTGCCGTCTTTATCCGTTCCGAGAGAATCGTAAGAAACGTTTATGATACGGGTTTTATTGCCCGAATAAACCCACTCGCCGCTGTCGTTTTTAACAGCCCAATCGTAAACCGCGTTTTCGCCGAACACGTTTTCGACGGTAAGCGGATAATTTTCGATATAGTCCGCGGGAGCGATTAACATTCCGTAGGTCGCGTTTTCGCTCTCGTTATAATCGGGAACGTAAGCCGTAAAACGGAGTCCGTTCGCGCCCGGTGAACACTTAATCGACGCGCCGTATTTCATAGTCAGATTATCCGCGGCATTCGCTTTCGTAAGACCCGTAACGCCGAGAAACGCCGCTACGCTTACCGCGAAAATCGAGGATAATACAATCAATACTCTGCTTTTGATTTTACCCATTTTTCTTCCCCTCCTTAAAAATCAAACGGATCCTCTTCTCCGTCGTCGTGGTTAGACGCGGTGACGATATCCTCGTTGAAACCGATTATTTCGATTTCTGCCTTTAAGTAATTACTTCCCTTGCGGAGCAAGGGAAGTCCCGTACGGGACGATTGCTCCGACTCGAAGTCGCTCAGTAATTTTGCTTCCATTGTTTTTTCGTTTTCCTCCGATTTTTATTTTTATTTTACCTTTATAATAAAACCTTTGTTATAGAGCCTTTACTATAAAGTAACTCACGCTTTTAGCAGGCGTAGTTATCTTGTCGCCGTCAGAAGTTCCGTCCGCTCCGCAGCGGATAATTTCTTCTTTCACTTTAAACGACTTGTCTTCGTCGGAATTGTTAAAAATAAAAATCGTCTCGTATTCTCCGTCCGTAAGTCGCCTTTCATATATCTTTTCGCCGTCGCCGAGAGCGGTCTTTACAACTTTCGCCTCTTCGACTTTACTATTTATAAAATCTCGCCACAGTTCGTCGCCCGTTTTCAGATAACTGTAACCTATCGAGAACCCGCAGAAATAAAATTCGCCGTTGCCGTAAGGAATTTTCCTTATCGCCGCCTGTCCGTCCGAGAACTTCGCAACCGTTTCGCCGACCGAGATTTCGTAAGTCGTTTTAAACGGGTAAACGCCCGCCGTCTTTCCGTAGCCCCCGACCGTTTCCTCGCCGTTACAGATTCGCCGTTCGTCGAGTTCGGCACTACCCAAAGGCTTAAAGTCTATCCCGTAAGGCTGCATCCAAGTGTTGGGTTGTCTCATTCCGAAACCCTCGTCCGCAATCGCGATACCGCCGCCCTCCACGAACTTCGCTATCTCTTCCGAGACTTCCTTTTTAAGCATCGTATAATAAGGAATATATACGAATTTATAATCGGACAATTTTTTCGCTTCGGCGGTCTGTACGAAATCGCAGTTCACTCCGAGTTTCGCGAGAAGCCTGTACATTCCCTTGACCGCCCCGTGATAATACATTCGGGCGTTGGGGTTACGCTTGAAGGAATTTTCCACGCAGTGGTCTTCTATCGCGGACATAAGTCCCGAATCGTAATCGAAGAGTATCGCCGCTCCCGACTTTTTAACCTCGGAGCGAAGGAAAATATCTCCGTCCTTTTCCAAGGTCTCGGCAAGGCTTTTGACCTCTTTCGCGACTTCCCGCGGCTTGCCGTTCATCTTCGCAAGTCCCGCGCAGTCGTTTTCGTGTCCTAACCGCTCGGCTCGCCACTGCCAGTAATTTATGCCCTTGGTTCCGCAGGCGATCGCCGCGTACTGTTTGAATTTCATATCGAAACGAGTGTCGTACTCGCGGAACATTCCAAGCCCCGGATAGACCTCGTACATAAGGTAATTTTCGTCTATCGAACGCATAAAGTCGCCGAGCATGGTATAATCGAGTCTGCGAGGTTCGGTGTCCATAATCGTTGAGAGACACACCGAGGTCCCGTAAAAGTCTACGGCTTTTCTCGTCTCCAAGTCCTCGCAGTTATCTTCGATTGTGTCCTGATAAACGCTCGGGCAACCCGCGTGGGTCATTATCGGGCGATTGTCGTACTTGCGGACGGCGTCGTAAACGCATTTAAGCCACCGTCTGAGTTCGTAGCCCGCCTTGAACTTTTTGAACTCGAAAATATCCCAATAGCCCCTCGCCATCGACGGCATTTCGATATGCTCGAAACTCTCTTCCGCCGTTCCGTAAAAGGCGTTTAATTTCTCTACCGTTTTATATTTGTTTTCGAGGTACTTGCCGAACGCCTTGCGGCAATGCGGACAGAAACATTCCTCTTCGGGAGTGTTGCGTATTTCGTTCCAAGCGTTCCAAAATATTATGCTTTTATTCGAGGAATAACGCTTCGCGACTTCTTCCACGAACTTAACGGCATGCTCCATAACGTAAGGATTAGTAAAACAAGGTCTGAAACCGCCGTAAAACGCTCCGTGAGACCCCGGCGACAATTTAGTTCCGTCGTGGGCTATTCTCGTTCCGTCGTACTTGTCGTAAACGTACTGCGGCGCACATTCGAGCAAAAATTTTATGATTACTTTTTTATTGTGTTTTTCCGCAAGGGAAAGAAGTTTGTCTACGTCAGAAAAATCGTATACGCCCTCGATTCTCTCGTTCCAACGCCAATTTATGCGTATCTGAATAGTATCGAGTCCGTAATCGGACATACAAACAAGGTCGTTCTCCCATTCGTTTTCGAGCGGAGTCGGCGACCTGTAATATTGAGTTGCGTGTAAAAATTTATTGAAAATCACGTTGCGCCCCTTATCGTCATATTTCGATAGAATAATTTTATCATAAGGAAAAAAGTATGTAAATAGGCATAATTATCCAAATATTTTGTAAAATTAACTTTTACCCGCTCATAAAAACGCAAAATCGCTTATATCTGCTGATATTTCGGGCTTTTTAAAAAAAATAAAAAAAGGGCTTTTTCGTTAAATAATAAAAAAGTCCGAAAACCGTTGACAATTTTTTCGGCGGCGTTTATAATCGAAAATATGAAGCAGAAACAACGTAAAAATCGTATCGTAGACATTGACACCTACTCAACCGACCTGTCAACGGTCAGGTATTCGGGCATATTCATTACGAAATTCGGGCTTATGAAGGATAACCCGAAGCAGTACTACAACTATATGCAAGACGAAAGACACGACTACTGTCTGCAATACGTTATATCGGGCGAAGGCTTTTTCTTTACGAACAACACGCTTTTTACGGTGAAAAAGGGGGATATTTTCCTATTGCCGAGGCAAAGCGAGCATTATTACAAGGCGAACCCGAAAAATCCGTACGATTACTATTGGATTCATTTCAACGGAAGCGGTATCGAAGAATACCTGTCGTACATAGGGCTGTCCGACGAAAACCCCGTCATACGGAACGTATACGACGAGAAAATCGTGGAACTTTTCGGAGATTTGATGGACGCGACGAAAAACAAGACCAATCTCAATCAACTGCTAATATTATCGCTCGGATACGAACTGTTATACAAAATAGCCTCGAAAACGAAAACGCGAGAGACGGCGACGGGCGACCAACACGAGCAAATCTGCAACGATATAACGAATTATCTTATAGAAAACTACAAACAGCCTATCGAATTAGACGACATAGCGAAAAAATTTTCGCTCGACAAGAGGTATATAATAAGGTTGTACAAAAAAAAGACCGGCTTCACGCCGATCCGTTTTCTCATAAATTACAGACTCGAATACGCCTGCATACTGTTAAAGCAAGGATATCAGGTAAACGAAGCGGCTTATGCCTGCGGGTTCAACGATATACCGAACTTTAACGTGCGATTTAAAAAAATAATAGGCGCTACGCCGAGCGAATTCAGAAAAAACGCCGCGGCAAAGCCCGAGTAAAGCCCCAAGAAAAAAATCAATTTTTAAAAGTGTCGGGACGCCCTACTCTTAAAAACGCAAGCATTTTTTAGAATGTCGGGACGTCGAGGGCACCGTCCCCTACGATTGTAAAACAACTTGCCGACAACAACAAATATAGGATTTTGCATTTGGCATCGTCCCCTACGATTGCAAAACAACTTGCCGACAGGCAAATATAACCTCACTTTGCAAACTTCATACTTATTTTCTTCGTTTCTACATACCGCTCAGTCTTTGTCCTCTTTCTTCTACCGACAAAACCCATTTTTTCTTTAAGTCGTCGGACAACAACGACTGATTGCAAATATTTATCAACTGCGGAATTTGCCCCGTAAGTCTGTCTATCAATTTCCGACACGCTTCCTTTTGTAAACCAACCGATTCGCCGAATTTGACGAAATCGCCCCTTTTTAAATTTCGGGTTTTGCCGTTCAGAGCCAAAGCCAACTCTTCTTTATCGTCCATAACTATTTTTACCGACAACATATCGTAGGCTTCGCTCAGTCTGTAATCTTTCA
>CALGVF010000015.1 GCA_937920115.1 uncultured Clostridia bacterium | reverse complement strand
GCCGACGGCTATAAGGTAATGATAAACGGCGGCGAGTGGACGGACGTAAGCGTGACCTCGCTCGACGTTACGGAGTATACTAAAGATTTAAAGAACGGCGAAAAAGCGGTATTTGCGGTCAGAGCGGTCGCAAAGAACAATTTCGACTATTTAGACGGACTTTCCAACAGACTTATATTCTCACACGATTATGCGGAAACCGTAATCGAGGAATACACCTGCGTAAAAGCGGGCAAGGTGAAATACACCTGTAAAGACTGCGGAAAAGAGTACGAGCAGGACGGAGTTTACGCCGAGCATAAAATCGAAAACGGCGCGTGCAAGGTCTGCGGCTTGGTCGTAACCGAGAAGATAAGTTATCTTTACGACAGTGAGAACGAGTGTTACTACGTCGGCGGAACGGACGCAGGTTTCGATTCGGAAGAGGTTTATATTCTCGCCGAATACGACGACGGCAAAAACGGCAAACATCCCGTTAAGTACTTCGGCGTAAACGCGTTTACGGGCAACGATATAATAAAGAAAGTCGTTATACCCAAAACTATAACCGAGTTTAAAGATGTTCGCGGTGCATACAACAATATAAAGAAAGGCGACGAAATGCTTTCGTCTCCGCTGAGGGGCGGCACGTTCGACGGCTGTACCAATCTCGAATTCGTCTCCATGGAAGGCATAACCGTTCTTCCCGCAATCGACAGTAACGTAATTTGCGACAAAGACGGCAACTACGTAAGGATCGGCGGAGAGGAAAATATCACCGAAGAAGAGAAAAAGAAGGGATTTAAAGCGGCGACAACAGACTATTATCACGATACGTTCAGAGACTGTTATAAACTTACTACGCTCATTGTCGGCAACGGATTCGATAACAAGGGCAGAAGTTTCATGAACTGGCAGTTGACCCCGACGGGCGTGAGCGGAGTTACGGATATTTACGTCAACGGCGAGGTAAAGAACATTGCGAGCGAATCCTATCCGATAGGAACTCCGTCTGGAGCGAACAACAACCTTTTGTCGGGCGATGTATTCCGTTACGAACAGGATTCTACGAAGTGCTTTACTTGGTATTACGACGATAACGGCAATTTTGTCTCCAATGGTAAACACGAGTACAACAGAAACGGCGTATGTAAAAAGTGTTTCGCTCAGAACGACTTCGGCATTAAGTACGCATACGACGAGGCAGACGACGTTTACTACGTAGCGGATAACACGAGCGTAAGGTCGAGCGAGATAGTTATTCTTTCGGAATACGACGACGGAACGCACGGCAGTAAGCCCGTAACTTACGTCAGAAACAGCGCATTCCTCGGTAATAAGAACGTTGTCAGAGTTGTTTTACCCGACAGTGTGACAAGGCTTGACGGAAGTGCGTTCCAAGGTTGTTCCAACCTCGAGTATATTTCGATGAAGGGCGTTACGGAACTCGTGGCTAAGAACCTTTCGAACACCGGCATATACGGCGGCGGAATTTATTCGACGAACAACTTCCTCGATTGCGGAAACCTTAAATACGTTGTCGTGGGCAAGAAGTTTAAGATTACGGGCAACCACTTCATAAAGGTCGAGTCTACCCTTGTCGGTAAGAATGCTACGATATTTATGGACGGT
>CALGVF010000014.1 GCA_937920115.1 uncultured Clostridia bacterium | reverse complement strand
GGAATAAAGGGTCTTACCAATATAGAAATCGCGAAACTCGTCGGACTTATTCTTAAAGTAGACGGAATAGATGTAGAGCCGAACGAGGGCGTTAAGAAATTCGGCGTAGAACCGAACGACCTCGACCCGATTATCAACTACGTTTTGAATATAACCGATAGCGTTCTTATCGGCGATTTCCTCAGAAATTCCGACGGCAGCGGTTACAAACTCGAAGACGGCAAGTGGTACGATAAAGACGGAAACGCTTGTAAAGACGTATTGAATACGGTGTTCAACGCTCCCACGAGTTACGTTCTCTATCTCATTTACGGAATAATGAACCCGAAACTTATTTCCGACGCGGTGAAGGCTCTTAAAGTCGGAACGGTTCTTATGCCGATATATAACGCTCTTTTAACCAAGGCGTTTAACGGAAGCGAAATAGTCGTAAACGACAAAGACGCGAAAGAAGAAAATAAGGTATACGAAATCAACGGAGCGTTCAGAGACCTTCTCACCGAACTTGCCAACAAGACTATCGGCGAAGTGATAGACGACCTCACGGGCGAGAACGCTAAACCGCTCGAAGTAGTGAAAGGTTACCTTCTCGACAGACCGCTCGGCGATATACTCTTCGATATTCTCGCGAAATTCCTCGGAGAGAAGTTGAAACTTAACGGCTTCGCTTACGAAAACGTGAAGAGCGGCAAGTACGACGTCGAAAAGAAGGCTTTGGGAGCGATATTCGACCTCAACGTAAACGAACTTTTAGGCTCGGAAGACAAACTCGAATATATAAAGAACTCGTTTAAGCACCTTGCTCTCGCGGACTTCGCGGCGATTGCTCTCGACAATCTCTCGAAGAAAGACGGAGACAGATGGTATAACGGCGAAAAGAAAATGCCGCTTATCGCGAGCGACCTGTTCGACGTAACTATCGAAAACTTACTCGATATAAAGGGCAAGAAAGGCGACGACCTCATTCTTCATATAGTAAAGACGATTTTCCACGACAGAAATCTCAAAGTATATCTTGCAGATCTGAACCAAGATACTATTAACAAATATATAGAGAAAGAAGCGTTACAGACCGTTCTTACCGAAAAAATCGTCGACCTTGTAGACTATATTCTCGCGAATAAGAAACAGCCGACCGAAATCGTAAGTCATTACTTCGGCGGAGCGACGATAGGTCAACTCGCTCAGATCGTACTCGATAAACTCTTCCCCGCTACGGCTACGCAGTCGGGAGCGAGAAGCGTGAGAGTAATGGCGAGAGCGGCGGTGAACAAGAAAGTCGTATGGGCGAACGACGGCAAAGACATGCCGCTTATCGCGAGCGACTTGTTCTGCGTGACCGTTGACGAACTTCTCGATATAAAGGAAAACAAGGACAATCTCGTCGAATATCTCGTAGAGACTATCTGCGGAACCGAGAGAACCTTAAAAGATTACCTCGTTGACCTTAAAAACGATAAGATAACCGAGATTGCGAACAAAGAAGTTCTGAGACCTCTCCTCGGCGATTCTATCCTTAATATAGTAAAGACGGCTAAGGAGAATAAGAAACAACCGCTCGAAATAGTCAAGAAATATCTCGGCGAAGCGACCGTCGGAGCAATCGCTCAGATCGCTCTCAGTAAACTTGAAAAGAGAGACGACGGCAAGTGGTACAACGGCGGCGAAAAGGCGATGCCGCTTATCGTGTGCGATTTGTTCGACGTGACCGTAAATCAACTTATTGAGGTCAAGGACAAACAGGGCAACAAGGGAAAAATAACCTACCTTGTCGAGACGATTTGTAAAGAAAGAACGGTAGGCGATTATCTCTCCGACCTCAATATGGAAGCGGTCAATAAGATAATCGAAAAAGACGTACTCGACAAAATCGTTGACGAAAAGGTAATCGACCTTGTAACGAGACTTATCGGCGAGGGCAAACTCGACGAGAAAATCAGATATTACTTAGGCGACGCCACTATCGGCGCTATCGCTCAGGTTGCAATGAGCAATCTCGACAAAGAGGGCAAAGACAGGTGGTATAACGGCGAAAAGGCGATGCCGCTTATCGTAAGCGACCTCTTCGACCTTACCGTGAACAATCTCTTCGGCGTACTCGACGCAAAGAAAGACGGCAACATGAAGAAGGGTATATACGACCTCGTCAATCTTCTGACGAAGAACGATACCCATAATCTCAACGCTTATCTCGACGATATCTTAAAGGGTAACAAAGAATCGAGCATAATCAAGGATAACCCGGGAATTGACGGTTTAACGCAGATCGAAATCGCGAAACTCGTCGGACTCTTACTTAAAGTCGACGGAATAACGGTCGAACCGAACGAGGGAGTAAAGAAATTCGTAAACCCGAATACCCTCGACCCGATTGTCAATTACGTACTCAATATAACCGATAAAGTGCTTATAGGTGACTTTTTGAGGACTAACGTCGATGGCAAGAGCGGTTATACGAAGGTAGACGGCAAGTGGTACGACAAGAACGGAAACGAGTGTAAAGAAATAATCGGCAAGGCGTTAAACCTTCGTTCGAGTTATATTCTTTACGCCGCGTACGCCGTAATGAAACCGAAGGTGGTTTTAGACGCGATAAGCGATTATAAACTCGGTGCTCTCCTTAAACCCGTCTACAATATGGCGATGGAGAAAGTCAAGTTCGACAGTAAGATAGTCGGCGACGGATATCAAAGCGAACAGACGGTAAACGGAGCGTTCAAAGCGGTTATGGAAGATATTGCCAACGTAACCGTCAAGGAGTTGTACGATTCTATCGCTACCAACAAAGATTTCGCGACCAAGGCGAAAGAAATGCTCCTCAACAGGCAGATAGGCGATTACGCTTACGACCTGCTTAAAAAATTCGTCGGCGAGAAACTCAAACTCGAAGGCTTCGCTTACGAAAACGTTGTAGACGATAAGTACGCGACGAAGAAAGAGGCTTTAAACGTTATATTCAATATAAATATAAAGGAACTCTTGAACTCGTCCGATAAGATTAACTTCCTTAAAGAGAAAGCGGGCGACTTGTCCTTAGGAGCAATCGCTCAGATCGTTCTTGCCGAACTCGACAAGAACGCGGACGGAACGTGGACGAACAAGGGCGACGCTATGAAACTTATCGTAAGCGACTTGTTCAACGTAACCGTAAATCAACTTCTCGGCATAAAGGACAACATAGACAATCTTCCCGAGTATCTCGTAAATACGATTTGCGGCGAAGAGAGAACGCTCAGACAGTATCTCGACGACTTGAAGAACGATAATATCAAGAAGATAACCGAAAAGGACGTACTCGGTAAACTTCTCGACGATCCTATCGTAAACGTAGTCGATGTAGTGATGAAAAACTACAAGAATACTCCGACCGAAATAGTAAAATATTATTTCGGGACGGCTAAGGTCGGCGAATTTGCTCAGATAGCGATGAGCAAACTCGAAGAAACCGAAGACGGTTGGACTAACAATGAAAAGGCGTTGCCGCTTATCGTCAGCGATATATTCGACCTTACCGTAAACGAAGTCGGAGTGTTCGTCAAGGCTGTCAAAAACAAAGATAAACAAAAAATCGCGAACTTCGTAGGCGAAGTCACGAAAGACGATACGCACGCTCTCAACGTATACCTTGAAGATATCCTTAAAAAGAAGATTACCAACAAGGGTCTCAAAGAACTTTCCGATATTAAGATTGCGGAATTTGCTTCCGTAGTATTGAAAGTCAACGAATTTGAAGTTCCGTCGAGTGAAGTCTTGAAAAAAGACTTAAAAATGGAACTTAAAAATGTAAACGGACTTGAAAAGTACGTCGATATTCTCAACTACGTTCTGAATATTACCGACAACGTAATGCTCGGCTACTTCAAGATTAAAGTAGACGAAAACGGCGACGAAAGCGGTATCTATTTCAGAATAGAGGACGGTAAGAAAGTCTGGTACAACGAAAAGGGCGAAAAAGTTTCGAGCGGTATGAGTACTGTTTACTCTATCCCGTCGAGTTACGTTCTGTTCGCGGTAGCCGCTCTCGCAATGCCGGGCAAGATTATCGAAGCCGTTGGCGATTATCGTATAGGCGGACTTATTCAATCGTTCTATAATAAGGCGATGACCAAGTTCGGCAGCGAAATAGTCGGCAAAGACAAGAAAGGCGAGTTTACCGTAGAGGGTTCGTTCAAAGCCGTTATGGAAGACGTATCGAACGTAACCGTAAAACAGATTTACGAGTCTCTTACCAAGACCAAAGACTTCACGAGCAAAGCGAAGACGATGCTTCTTGAAAGACCGCTCGGAGATTACGCTTACGACCTTATTAGAGTTGTTACGAAAGAGAAAATCTGCAAAGGATTTGCTTGCGATAAAACCGACGAAAACGGTAATTACGTTATAGAAGGCAACCTTGCGGACGTATTACAGGCGGCTTTCAATATCGAAGTCAAGGCTATTCTCTCGGCTGTAAAGAATGGCGTAAACGGAATCAAACAACTTGCGAAAGACACTTATAAAGACTTCACGGTAGGCGATTTCACTTACGACGTATTCAGAAAATATGCGGCGACGAAAGTCAGACTCACCGCAAGAGGCACGGCGAGAAACTACAAGAGCAACAACCTCGTTCTTACAGGTAAAATGGCTAAGGTTTTCAGAGCGACCTTCGATATGAAGATTACCGAAGCCGCTTCTATCACCAAGAAAATCAAGGTTAAGAACGGAATCCTCGATTTCGTCAACACCTATTACGGTCAACTTACGCTCGGCGAAGTATTCGGAGCGGTGGCGGAAAAACTGGTCGCTAAGAAACTCAAAGTTACGTTCAATTACGACGTAGCAAACGACTACGCTCTTACGATAAGCGGTAACTATAATGAAGTGTTCGGGGCGATATTCGCTTCTGACTTAGGCGGTCTTATCGAGGCATACAAGGCTAAAAAGACTACCAAGTACTTCCTTGACGAGAGCGAAGGCGTAATCGGCGGACTTCCGCTCGGCGATATTCTCGCTTACGTATGCAAGTCCAAGACCTTCAAGAAAGAGTTGAAATATACCGAAATCGAGAAGGGCGAAAACGGCGAATGGACGGTTACGGGTGCGTATGAAAAACCGCTCGATATAGCGTTCAACGATCTTACGATAGGTAAGGTTTACGCCGAAAGGGCGAACTTCAAGAGCAAGATTTTAAAACCGTACTTCGGCGAAGTCAAAGTCGGCGAACTTATGGGCGGCAGATACAACGAAGAGACGGACGAATGGATTAAACCGAACGGAAACGTCGTGAATACCGACGACGCAAACGGCGTTATAATGAAAAATATCTATGCGTTGACGGTTAACGAGGTTACCGCTAAAAACTTCAAGGTAACGAGCGTACTCGACGACGTTTACGCAGGCGAGATCCTCGGATATTACTACTGCGGACACCACAAGTACACGACGGACGAGACGGAGACGAGATACAGTCCGTGCAAGTCGGAAGTGCCGCATAAGGACTACGAATATCACGTTCACGAAGACGGAAGTTTGTATACGAAGAACTCCGAGTTTGTAACCGAACTTTCGGGCATCAAACTCTGCAACGACACGACGCATACCGACGAAAACCATAAGTGGCATTATCACGAAAAGGTCGATTGTATGATTAAGTCGCATACCGATACGACTCACACCTTGGGCGGTTGGTATAAAGACAAAGAGTGTACGGAAAAGGTCGGAGCGGTGGAAAACGCGTTCGCAAACGTAAGGCTCGGATATCTTATGAGCGGCTCGTTCGAGTTCAGCGACATCGTAAGAGGCGTTAAACTCGGCGAAGCGATGAACATGGCAAGATGCGGCGGCTCTGACGATACCTGCGACATACCCGATGCGACCCACGAACATAAAGAGGGCGCTTGGTATAAATTCAACGAGACGACGAACACTTACGAGTATTCGGGCGTACTTCTCGACAGAATCGCAGACAAAGACCTCGGAGACATATTCGACAACGGTCTCGACCTCGGCGAAACGTTCGACGGCGTACTTCTCGGCGATGTAATGGGCTACAAGTACTGCAACGGCGAAAACGATTGTACTTACGAAGGAACGCATACGCATATTACGAGCGGCTCGAAGAAAGTATGGTACGTCTTGAACGATAACGGCACGGATGATACTTCGGACGATTACTACGCTCGCGCGACCACGCTCGAAGACATAGTTGCCAACGTTTCCATGAGATCGGTAATCGACGGAGATTTCTCTATCGAAGAACAGATTAAGAACGTAAGAATAGGCGAGTTGATGAGTTACGAATACTGCGACGGAACGAACGATTGTCTGCCGCACGGAAACGGGACTCACGCAGAAGGTTGGTACAGAAACGATAGAGGAACGTGGACTAAGATAACCGATAACCTCATTCTCTGCGTTGCGGACTTCACGATAACCGATATAAGAAAAGACGACTTCGGAACGAAGTTGAGCGAAAAAGTAAAGACGACGGTAACCGTTGCCGACATATTCAAAGATACGCAGACGGGACCGCTCTCGCTTATTCCTTCGAAGACCAAGGTCGGAGATATCAGCACGGCTATTCAGACGGCAATCGAAGATTCTACGGCAATCAAATTGTTCAACGCCGGATTGCTTCCGATTAAATCGGATAAAGACGCGAACAGTGCCGCTCCGGGCGGAACGCTTGAAAAACTCGATTCTACGTTCCAGAAGATAAGACCGTATGTAATTGCGGGCGGAGTCGATACCGACGGAAGCGGAACGGTTGGCGACAGCGCTCTCGATATAGTGATTTCGTTCACGGTGGAAGAAAAGGCTAAGGCTGCGGCTGCCGACAAGAACAACTTCACGGAAGAAGATTACGCGACCTATCAGATTTACAGACAGGGGAGCAACGTATATGAAAATGCCGAAGGCAGAAAGTTCTGGGGTTCTCTGAAACTCGAAGAGATGGTAGACGTACTTCTTTCGGTAGTAACGGCGACCGTGTAATAATCGCGACAAAGCGAACCGAAAAGAGTTAGAAAGAAACCAAAAGATACCAAAAGAACCAAAGAGAACCGCTCCGACGAAAGTTCGTCGGAGCGGACAAAAGAACTGTAAAAAATAAGATACCTGAGCAAGCGAGCGGGTATCTTGTTTTCTATCTTTTTATTTTAAAATGTGTTTTTTAGGGACGCCTTGTTCTTAAAAGTGCAAGCATTTTTAAAAGTTCTGTAAGGGTGCCGTCCCCTACACTATAAAAGAACTTGCTGCAAGGCAAATATAACTGCGGTAGCAATATAACTTTGCGAGTAAAATATAACTCTCGTTTTACGGGACGTCGAGGGCGCCGTCCCCTACGGTGTATCTCAACAGGATAACATACATTAACAAAAATGACTTTAATCGAGTTTTCTTATTGATAATTTGTTGTTATTGAGCAAACATGTAGAAATTTAACCTGAACGGCAATAATTTTAAATAATTGTAGGGGACGGCGCCCTCGACGTCCCGCTCAATTTTATACAGTGCCATAAAAAGACTTGACAAACGAAAAAAACAAATATATAATGTATGGGCATTCATATGGGAATGTCAAACCTTGCTTGCGTTGAGATATATGCAAGCCGAATAAGTCCGGGAGGTAAAAAAATGAACAAATACGAAATGATTTACATTTTGGAATCTGCTCTTTCCGATGAAGCGAAGGATCAAATTATTGAGAAGATCGACGCTACCATTACGAAAAACGGCGGAGTCGTCGAAAAGACGGACAAGTGGGGCATTAAGAAACTCGCTTATCCTATCGACTACAAAACTGACGGTTATT
>CALGVF010000013.1 GCA_937920115.1 uncultured Clostridia bacterium | reverse complement strand
ACGACGTTTTCTTTCGTCATATTGAGTTTCTTGCACATCTGCAAAAGGGGAACGAGCAGGAGAATTTGCGGCACCATCATAAATATCGAGTAAAAAACCTCGATCGCCTTGACGGCGGGGTGTATGAATTTGCCCACGACGTAAGCCGAAGTCGTCGTCATTATTATCGACAGTACGACCGTGCCTACGCTTAAAATCAGACTGTTTAAAAAGTATTTCGAGAAGTTCGCTCCCTGCCATGCGTTTTTGTAGTTCACCCATTGCAATTCGGAGGGGAACGCCCACGCGTTGGTGCCGAATTCCTTGTTTGTTTTCAAAGAACTGAGTAATGCCCAAAGAAGAGGAAACACAATGAGAATAGTCCACAATATAAGGAATACCCTCACTATATTTCTCGTTACGGTAAGCGACTTCTCTTCCACGCGGTTTTTACGATTTTTAACTTTAAGTTCGCCTCTCATAACGCGTCTCCTATTTTGTTCATCACGAATTTAACCGAAAGCGAAATAACGCAGGTGATAACGAGCATAACGAGGGCTGCGGCATAAGAATAGCCGATTTTCAGACTTAAACCCGAATATCCGTATTTGTAAACGTACAAGCCCATTACCATGGCGTTGTTGTCGAGACCGCCGTTGGGGGCGAAAACGTTTACGAGTCCGAAGTTGCCGCCGAGCGACTGATAGAGAATAGACACGACCATAAACGTTACTTGAAGCCATACGGCAGGCATCGTTATATATTTGAGTTGGGTCATTTCGCCCGCCCCGTCTATTCTCGCCGCTTCGTAAAGTTCGCCCGGTATCTGGTGAATAGCCGCTATCATTGTGAGCATGAAAAGTCCCACGCCGCACCAACTCGCGACGAAACCTATTACCCCGAGCGGATATTTCGTTATCCAGTCTATGCTGAATCCGCTTTTGAAAATCGAACATACAGCGTTCATAAGACCCATATCCGAAGGCATGAAAACAAATCCCCAAAGCGAACCTATGATTATGGTCGAAATTACGTTGGGGATATAGAAAACGAACTTATAGAAAACTATTTCGGGCGTTTTCATACGAAACCTCGTAAGGGTAATCGCGAAAAGCACGGTTAAAAAGCATATCACGACTTCCTTTATAAGGGTTATGATAAGGTCGTTTTTAAGAGCCTTCCAGAAGACGGGGTCTTTAAAGACGTCGGTGTAATTCTTCCACTTTATATAGGTCATTTTCTTATAACCGCCCCACTTGTAAAAACTCATTTTTACCGACTGCAAAATGGGGACTACGCAGAACATTATATAAAGCGCAAGAACTACGCCGCAGGTCACCGCAAAAAATATCCATTTGGATAACGTCATGTTGCTGTTTATTTTAAATTTACGGTTTTTCGGCATATATGTTCCTCTTCGCCCGTAGGAAAATCTGCTTTCCCTTCGGCGACTTTTTTATTTATTTTCCGCGAGCGGATTTCTCCGCTCGCGGAAAATAACTGTTAAACGTTAATTGTTTAGTTGTTATTTGTCTGCCAACTGCTTCCTAGCCTGAGCAGCAAGTTCGTTGCAGACCTGATCTACCGTCTTGGTTCCCGCAACGATAGAGTTTACGCCGTTGTTGAATACGGAGTCAACGCCGCCCCAACTTCCTACGTGAAGAACGTGCATATAAGCGGGGTTGCTCATTACTTCCTGAGTATATTTCAGAACGTCGGAAACTTTCGCCGCGTTAAGTTCTACGTTGGTAGCCGACGGAGAATCGGAACATTCAGCAAACTTCTGAGCGACGTCGGTACGATACAAGTATCTCATAAATTCGAGGGCAGCCGCTTTATTCTTGGCGTCGTTTGCAATCGCACAGGTTGTGGACGAAGCGACTATTACCTGTTTTTCGACGTTGAGAGCCGAAGGCGTATATCTCATATTGAAGCCGTCGGGAATAGCGTTGAGGTCAGCCATTTCCTTTCTGAGCCAGAGTCCGTTCGGTATGAACGCCGCTTTGTGGGCAAGCCACTGCATCTGCGACTGCGTGTGGTTAAGAGAAAGACAGTCCGCAACCGCTATGTTCTTTTCGTTTTTCTTCTTTCCGACTAACGTTGCAAAACGATTCATAACCGCTTTGAATTCCGCGGAAGTATAAACTTCGGCGTCGAGGGCGTTTTCTACTCTTTTATAGAACGAATCTCCGACCTCTGCGAGAGCAGGAAGAATCATACCCTGTACGAGATAACCCGAATATACGCCGGGGTAAATGAGAGCGGGAAGATCGGCGGTAGCGTTATTGTCTACCCACGTCGTAAGTTCGCTGTAATTCTTGGGAACGGTCCAGTTTTTCTCGGTAAAGAGGGCTTCGTCGTACCACATACCGTAAGAACTGATAAGAAGGGGCATACCGTAAGTTATGGTCTTGCCGTCTTCGTCGGTATATTTATGAGCATAATCGGTGATAACGCGGTCTTTAATCTTTACGTTCTCTTCGCCCGCAACGGTAGCCGTTTCGATCCAATCGGTAAAGTCGTAAAGCATACCCTCTTCGAGCCACGCCTGTTTTTCCAAAGTTCCGTCAAGGAATACGAAATCGGGAGGGTTGCCCTCTCTCCACTCGTCCTGCATAGTCTCGTTTACGGTGTTGGACATATTTGCGATAACGTTGTATTCGGGGTGATCTTTTTCAAACT
>CALGVF010000012.1 GCA_937920115.1 uncultured Clostridia bacterium | reverse complement strand
ACGACCGATTTCAAGGTTTCGCTCGATATAAACCAACTCGAAAAGTACGCCGATTTGAAATACGGAAATTATCAGGCGGGTTGCGCCCTTATTTGGAAGAACGCGGGGCATAAGTTGCTCGGTTGCGATATGTTGCAGGACTGTAAAGTACCGTTCGGCAGCGGACTTTCTTCGAGCGCGGCGATAGAGGTTTCCACATTAGCGGCGTTGGCAACGATTGCGGGCGAGAAGATCGATAAAAAAGAAATTGCGTTGCTCGCTCAGAAAGCCGAAAGAGAATACGCTAAGGTGAATTGCGGAATTATGGATCAGTACGCCTCGGCGAACGGTCTTAAAGACCACGCGATTTTGCTCGATTGCAAGAAGATAGAACACGAATACGTGCCTTTTAAACTCGGCGAAAATACGCTTGTGATTGCGAATTGCAATAAGCCGCATAACCTTGTCGAGAGTAAATACAACGAAAGACGAGCGGAGACCGAAGAGGCTCTCGAAAAATTGCAAAACGTTTTAAAAGTTGATTGTCTTGCGGAGATTACGCCCGAGCAGTTTGAAGAATATAAAGGGCTTTTGAGCGGAAAAGTACAGGACAGAGCGAAGCACGTTATCTACGAATGTGACAGAGTGAATAAAGCGGTCGAGGCGATGAAAAACGGTAATATTGAGGAACTCGGCAGGCTTTTAAACGCGTCGCACGAATCGTTGAAAACTCTTTACGAAGTAACGGGAAAAGAACTCGACGCATTGGCGACCGCGGCTCAGAATTTCGACGGCTGTTTAGGCAGTCGAATGACGGGCGCAGGTTTCGGCGGTTGTACTATATCCATAGTAAAAAGGGATAGAGTGGATGAATTCAAGAAGAAAGTCGGCGAAGCGTACAGAAAAGCGATAGGGTACGACTGTACGTTTTACGATGCTGAAATATCCGACGGAATAACGGTAGAAAAAGCGTAATCAAACAATAAAAAGCCGCCTATAAGTCGATAAAACGGCAAAAACGGCGGCAAACAAACGCGGACGTGGCGAAATGGCAGACGCGATGGACTTAGGATCCATTGAGCAATCGTGCAGGTTCAAGTCCTGTCGTCCGCACCATAAAAAAAGGAAGGGTACTCCTTCCTTTTTTTATGGCTATTTATATAAGTCTAAATATACTTGCTTTTCCCAAAAGGGAAAGCGAGTGTTTAAGTATGGGATATAAGAACGTCGAATTACACGCCTTTTTATTCGAGTTTGAAATGTTAATTATTTCCTAACGAAAGTCATTTTACAATTCCCATAATATGGAATATAACAAGAAACAATAATTGAACTACCTATTACTTGTATTGTTTCCCCCTCGCCTAAGGATAAAACGTACAGAACGTGGGAGAAAGTCAATGAGGAAGTCGTGACGAAGGCTCTTATGAGTAACGTTTTGTCGGGATATACGTCCTCTTCGGCTTTTGCGGAGACTTTGAAGAAGTACGTATCGGACGAACAGTTGACTGAAATACTCGCAGAGTATGAGAAAGGTTCAGACCTTACGGAGACCTTAAAAAAGTATGTAACGGACGAGCAGTTGACGGAAATACTTGCGGACTACGTAAAGGGAACAGATTTAACGGAAACGTTAAAAGGGTACGTAAGCGACGAAGAATTGGCGAATATACTCGCCGAATATGAGAAATGTTCGGATCTTACCGCAATTCTCGGTAAGTATTTGACTGCTGAACAGACGAAAGCTGTTTTGCAGGGGTATTACTCTAAGACCGAAATCGCAAACATGTTGAGCGATTATATAAAAAATTCTGATAAAAAGTCTCTTGTAAATATGTATTTAACGACATTGTTGACCTTTAAGCCGAACGCAATGTACGCCATACAATGTTTCGATAACACGAGCAATCTTTCAGACTTTAAGATAATCGGCGGCAATAAAGACGGGAAAACAGGTAGATTCGCTATTGTATTCGTCGGAGATAATGTGACCGATTCGCTTATAGTTTATCAGACGGGTTCTATAATTATAAGCGATTTGGCGGGTACTTCGGGCGGTTCAACGGGGATAAAGCCCGCGTCGAGTTCGGACTATCTAAGGGTATTTGCAATCAGCGGAAATGTATTAAAAGAAACAGAATATAAAATCACTTATCTTGACTCTTATAGCGGTCAAGAGTTATTCAAGGTCGGTTCGGAATTTGGTCTAAGTAAACAGGCAGAACGACCTTTTCAACAGTTGGCTGAAAATGGTACGCCATTCCGCCACGGTGGATAATTTTCCGTTCGTGCGTGTAATCACGGACGAACAACGCCCCGAAAGTTGGGGAGCGGACGCGCGGGATTTGTGCGAAATCGTGCATATCAAAGAAAGCGGGGAAATGCGGCTTGCAATGCCGTTTTTTTCGCTTGCAGAACTGATTTATGGCTGGCTTTTTAATAAATTTTCGGGGCTGTATTATGAATACCGTTACAACCGTGGCGATAATACGCTTGCTATGTATTTTCTGAAAGGTTTGACGGCAAAAATGCGTGATTATTACACGAAAATATATAATCGCTTCGGGTATCGTGTTCTTTCGGTGCAGGTGGAAAGCGGGACGCAGGACGGAACGAAACAAAACGGTAAGTATTATTTAATGTCGAAAAAGATTTATAGCAAGCGTTTTTCGACT
>CALGVF010000011.1 GCA_937920115.1 uncultured Clostridia bacterium | reverse complement strand
GCTTCCACCTTCGGGGGTAAATTCCTCCGTTGAAGCGGAGGAAATGTCGCAAAGCGACAAAAGAGGCAGGGAGTGGCTTGACGAAATGTTGTTTTTAAAACGGTACAACGCTTCCTCCTTCGGGGGAAGTGGCTTGACGGAATGAAATGGAAGTCAAGACGATAGGGGATAGAAAACGCAAATCAATACGTAGGAGTGATTTATTGTCCCCTTCCGTCGCTTTTAGCGACACCTTCCCCGAAGGAGAAGGCGAGAAGTTGTTGCCTTGAATAGTAATCGCTCTCGCAAATGTCTTGAATGAATAATTCCGAAAGAAGTATTTGTTGCACTTGCTTGACAATCTGCCGTGGCGGCGTATCCGCCGATAGAGGTCTGAAACGGCGTTAAAAAAGACCGCAAACCTATCTCTTTCGATAGATTTACAGTCTTTTCTTCTCTTTTTTCTTTTTATTCGGTTTTCGTTTATACGTTCTTTATATAGCCCAAGGTCAAGCCGTATCTGTCGGCTATCTCCTTTATTTCCGCAACTTTTTCTCTGTATCGCCTTAAATCGTGTTCGTCGCTGCCGTAGGTAACGCATTTCCCGCCGAGTTCCGCATACCTCTTTACTATTCCCTCGTCGGGAACGCTTATTGCCGAACATTTCGTAGAGGCGTTTATTTCCAAATACTTGCCCCTTTCGATTATCGTTTTGAGTATTTCGTCGATTATTTCCTTGTAGTCGTCGTAATAAAGCGTTCTGTCTTCATACGGGGCATATCGCGAGGGATAACCTATGTGAGCCGCGATTTGCCAATCGTAATCGGCGTTTACGCTCCTTTTCACATCCTCTAAATATTTCCCGTAAACCGACTTTTTATTGTCCGAGGTATACGCTCGTTTTTCCGCGTAATCCCTGCCGCCCGTAAGATGCACGCTGTTGATTATATAATCGAACGGGTATTTCTCGCTCAATTCCTTATATTTCCCGACCGCCTCGTCCGAATACCCGAATTCTATCCCGAAAAGTATTTCGATTTTACCCGAATATTTCTCGCGAAGTCTCTTTATCTCGGCATAATACTTGTCTATATCGCATAGCGGTGTATCGTTTCCGCACAAATAGCAATCGTAATCATAGTGTTCGGAAAAACCTATCCGCTTATCGCCCTTTTCTATCGCGTGCAAAACGTAGTTTTCCGCCGACTCTCTGCCGTCGTGAGAAAAGAAAGTATGCGAATGTAAATCGGTTACGAAGTCTTCCGTGAAAAAGCGTTTCATATTATTTTAAACTTCTATGACCTTGGAAGTATCAAAGTATTTCCACGGAGTAATATCCGCAGGGGGCTGAATTTTAAAGCACATTCTCTCTTTCGACACGGGGTGCGTGAACGAAAGGGATACCGCCCAAAGCGCGAGGAAGCCCTTTTTCGCCTTTTCGCCGCCGTAACGCATATCGCCGTATACGGGCGTTCCGAGGTGCGACATCTGCACTCTTATCTGATGGCTTCTGCCCGTGTGCAATTTAATCTCCGCGAGCGACAAGCCGTCCTTTTCTTCTAAAATTCTGTATTCGAGTTCGGCGAATTTCGCCCCTTCCGTCCCCATAGGACAAACGTAAACCATATTGTTTACGGCGTTCTTTTTAAGATAGTCGGTAAGGGTCGCTTTCTTCTCTTTCGGCGAGCCGACGAGTACCGCGGCGTACTTCTTTTCAAAATCGCCGCTTCGCATTTGCTCGGAAAGTCTCGAAGCCGCTTTGGAACTCTTCGCGTATACCATTACGCCGCCCGTCGGACGGTCGAGCCTGTGAACGAGTCCGACGTACACGTTGCCCGTTTTATGCTCTCTTATCCGAACATGCTCCTTGATAACGCTCAGCATATCGGTATCTTTCGTCTCGTCCTCGCAAGAGGGAACGTTCTGCGGCTTCATCACGACTATAACGTGATTGTCCTCATAAAGGACTATGAGGTCGTCTGTCTGCATCTGTTTTTCCATTTATTATATCTCCGATTTTCGTCTTTAATCGACTTATAGACGGGTTTGTTTGTAGTATTGTAAAATATTTGCTTATTTTTCGACGTGTTTTTCGGCTAGCCGATAAAAACCTCAACCGAACCCGATTTTCAGGCGTATCTTACGCTTAATT
>CALGVF010000010.1 GCA_937920115.1 uncultured Clostridia bacterium | reverse complement strand
CAGCGAAGGCGCTTCCGCCATCGAGCAACGACTTTTTGAAGTTCTGGTTAAATTTGCCTTTACCGACGTCGTTATCATTCTCGAATCTACAGGAATGTATTCTTACCACATCGCTGTCTTTCTTGCCGCTTCGGAATTACTGGCTAAATTCAACGTTTTGGTTTTCAACATCAATCCGAAAACAAGTTGCAATTACAGAAAAACCTTCTGCGATTTGGATAAGACCGACCCGAAGGATTCTTTTCTTTTGGCGGATATGGCTCGCTCAGGCAAGTACAAACAATTTACGCCTGTTCGCGGATCTCAGAAGTTGGCTCTGCAACGTTTAACGCGCCATCGCAAACACATAAGCGAACTCATCGGAAGAGAAAAATGTTACGTTCTCAATAATATTTTTCTCAAATTTTCGGCTTTTGACAGCAAAATCGACGGTAAATCCGTCTTTTCGGATACTTTTTCCGCTTCTGCCACCGAAATTCTCTCTCAATTCAAAACCCCTGAAGAAATTGAAAATTCTTCTATCGAAGACCTTGTGGCTATCCTCGCAAAAGCGTCTAAAAATCGTTTCGAAAACACCGTCGATGTTGCCAATTTATTGAAAAAATGCGCAAGACTTTCTTATCGTCTGGATAAAGCCGCTTACGACCCGATCAATATCGCTATCGCCTCGTCGTTGTGTCTTATTCGCACTTTCGAAAAGCAATTGGAGTCTATCGACAAAGAAATTCTTAACCTTATAAAAGGACTTCAGACCAATGAGTACGCTTCGCTTATTTCCATTCCCGGCATCGGTCCCGTCTTTGCCGCAGGCATCCTTTCCGAAATCGGTTCTGTCAAACAATTCGCGAACGATTCCGCTCTTGCCAAATACGCAGGCATTACCTGGCGCACCAAGCAATCCGGCAAATTTGCCGCCGATGAGACCCCTATGACGAAAACAGGGAATAATTACCTTCGTTATTATCTGCTCGAAGCCACTTCTATGGCTATTCTTCATAACCCTGAATACCGCGCTTATTACTTGAAAAAACGTGAGGAAGTCACAACGCATCAACACACTCGCGCCGTTGCTTTGACCTCCAGAAAACTCATACGATTGATCTATGGTTTAGTGAGTAAAGATCAATTGTTTGCTA
This sequence comes from uncultured Clostridia bacterium, assembly GCA_937920115.1. Lineage (GTDB taxonomy): Bacteria > Bacillota > Clostridia > Christensenellales > Borkfalkiaceae > UBA10281. Next base: position 994 of record CALGVF010000010.1, on the reverse strand, counting down.
GTATCTGACACTTTTTTTCGGTACATATTTCTTTCTTTTGTCTTACTTTCAGGTAAGATTTTTTGTTGTATGATTTTGCCTGAAAAAATTTTTATTTTTTCGTTTTTTTATTCATTTTTTTGCTTGACATTTTACCGGATTGCTTTTCTTGTGAAAATCCGAATTAGATCGGAATCCACATATATTTTTGTTTTTTCGTTGGTTTACTGCGTTTTGAACGCATCGTAAGACTGTTTTTTCAAAAATATCTTTCCCATGATACCGAGACTTACAAATCTTACGCGGTTTTATTTTACACTCGCCTGAGACTAATGTCAATGTCGTATTTTAATGCGTTTTCCGTCTTTTTTTCACATCGTGCAGTCAAAAAAAAGAAAAAAGGCAATTTATGCAATTTTAATTGACTAAAATAAAAATTCAATTTATAATTCAGGTATGGTTGAACTCAGAGGTTATAAAATTTGCAATCAGTACTTTGAAGATCCCGTAGATCTCGGAGGAATAAAACTCGTTCAGGCGGGAAGATATTATTGCAGCCCGGGAACGATAGTTACCGATCATATTCACGACGGATATTACGAACTCACGGTCGTTAACGGCGGCAGTGCTACGGTGCTTACCAACGATAAATATATACCCGTAAAAAAGAACGACATTTTCGTGGGATTTCCGAACGATTTACACGGAATAATCGCATCGATCGACGATCCCATTCAGTATGACCACTTAGCCTTTATAATCGACAAAAAAGAACTCGGCGACCCTATGCGAAAAATAGCAACGGAGCATGCCGACGCAGAGTCGCGTATTATATACGACAGGCGCATACATTCCCTTCTGGTAGATATAATCGGCGAACTTGCAAATGAGCAAATATTTTACAAGGACTATCTCTTATACACGATTTACAATATCATTATTTGCGTAATCCGCAAATTCGGTGAAAAAAGTCAGGCGGAATTCTCGGGAAACGCGTCGGAAAACGAAAGATTCT
>CALGVF010000009.1 GCA_937920115.1 uncultured Clostridia bacterium | reverse complement strand
GCCTTTTTACGTTGTAGTCGTTCAACTTCCCCGCAAGAAGTTTTATTTCGTAGTTGTCCTCGGATATAAACGCCGAAAGAGCCGAATAAGCGTCGCCCATTCTCCCTGCCGCGTTCACCCTCGGAGCGATGCCATAGGCGAGCGAAGTCGAGGTTATCTCTTTTATACCGCCTACGTCGATTAACGCTCTTATCGCCTTCAAACATCTGCCCGATTTTATGAGTTTAAGCCCCTCGGAAACGATTACTCTGTTTTCGTCCGTGAGCGGCATACTGTCCGCTATCGTCGCAACGGTTACTATATCGAGGTATTTGTCGGCGTTCTCGCCCGTCAACGCCCTCACAAGTTTATACGCAACGCCCGCCCCGCAAAGTCCGTCGAAGGGATAATTCCCCTTTTTCTTGCAATTTATAACGGTACATTCGGGAATTATCTCGGGAAGTTCGTGGTGGTCGGTAACTATTACGTCCACGCCCAAGTCTTTTAGGTTTTCTATCTCGTCGTGAGAGGATATGCCGCAGTCGACCGTTACAATTAAATCGGGGCAATACTCGTCCAGAACGCTTTCCAAAACGCCCTCGGTAAGTCCGTAGCCGTTTTCACGCTCGGGAATTACCGCGTAGGCGTTTATGCCGAAATCTTTTAAGCCCTTGTAAAGCACGGTGACGGCGGATATTCCGTCCGCGTCGTAATCTCCGTAAATAACTACGGTTTCGCCGTTATCTTTCGCCGCTTGGAGCCTTTCGGTCGCCTCTTTCATACCGTCTAATAAAAACGGGTCGTGAAGGTATTTTTTATTCGGGTAAAGGAACGCTTCCGCTTTTTCTATATCGGTCACGCCCCTCGAAACGAGCAACGCGGAAAACCTTTCCGACGCGTCGAAACGAGCCGATATTTCTTTTATTAAATTGTCATAGTCTTTCGACGCGTTTCTTTTCTTTATCATTATCGTATACCCAAAAAACGTATGTAATAAACTAAAAAAGGCTGCGAACCTACCCATTAAAAGGAGAAACGCAGTCTTTTTAATTGCATTATTCTTTATTGCCACTCTAAAACAACTCTGCTTGCTTTCTCTTATGGGAAGAGTGGATTTTACGAGCAAAGCGAGTAAAAGACGAGAGAGGTTCTGCCACAAATTCAAAATATCCGAATGAACACTTTTGCGGTTATGACCTCTATCGTCGGCTACGCCGACACTTTCCCCAAAGGGGAAAGCAAGAGAACAACTCAATTCGGGTAGTTACTTAAAAATTCACGTTTCTGCTACGATATGAAATTATATCGTTATTTACAGCCCGTCATTTCAGATTTTAAATTCCTTCCGCTTCCGTCGCGGTATTTTCTGTTTTCTTAACTTTTACCGTAGGTCTCTTGTTGCTCTGCTTAAATAACTTTCTGAGATATACCCAAGTCGAAGCCGAGAGAAGTACCGACGAGTACGTTCCTGCGATAAGTCCGAAGATTATCGGCAACGCAAATTCTCTTATCGTCGAGTTTCCGAAAATCGCAAGGCTCACTATCATAACCAAAGTAGTAAGCGTCGTTATAATCGAACGGGTCAACGTGTTCGCTATCGCCTTGTTTGCAAGGTCCTTGTCGTCAAGCGGAGCCGACGGAGTCTTTTCAAGTTCTCTGATACGGTCGAATATTACTATCGTCGCGTTTATCGAATAACCTATAATGGTTATTATCGCCGCAATGAAAGTCGAGTTGACGGGTATTTGGAAAATAGTAGTGAGAGCGGTCATTACAAGTACGTCGTGTACGAGAGCGAGAACCGCAGCGATACCCGAGATTAGGGTAAACCTTATCGCGATGTACGCAAGTATTACCACTACCGCGACCGCAACCGCTATAATAGCGTTTCTTAAGGTCGCTTTCATAACGTCGTTACCCATCGTAGACGGCTTTACCGTTATAGTAACGTTGGTCGCCTGCGGGTTTTTGCTCTTAACGTATTCCTCAACCTTAGTCTGAATAGCCTTTGCGAAATCTCCGTCCTGCTTTCTGTAAGCCTCCTGCTCCGTATCGGTCATTGTCGCTTCCATATTGCTGAGGTCGATTTTGCCGCTCGTCGAACCGGTAGCGTCTCTGTCTACTCTGAACTCGTACTCGTTATCGCCCGATTTCTGAACGGTACCCGAGGGATTGAATTTCACGGTTTCGTCGTTAATCGTAACTCCGCTTTTAAGGAGATTGTTTACTTCGCTTTCAAATTCTTTTTCGTTACTTATCGAAACGCCGTCAACCGCTACGCTGATGGTCATACCGCCTTTGAACTCTACGCCGAGGTTCATACCCTTGACAATCATCATTACCGCTCCCGCGGCGATTACCAAAAGGGCTACGACAAGGAAAATAACGAACTTCTGTACTATCTTTAAATCTTTATTCTTCAATGAAAATTTACTCATTAGTCGTTACCCCTTTTAAGATTGTAAAGTTTCGCAACGCCTTCCGCTTCGCCGCCGAAGGGTTTGAAAAGATACATTATCCATCTCGTTATAAATATCGAAGTAACGAGCGAAATAGCGGTACCGAGGAACAACGTAATCGCGAAGCCTTTGATTGCTCCCGAACAGAATATCCAAAGAACAGCCGCAGCCATCAAAGTCGTTACGTTGGAGTCCAAAACCGTTACGACCGCACGCTTATAGCCGCCCTTAACCGCCGACTCAATCGTCTTCATATCGTTCGACGCGTATTCGTCTTTAATTCTCTCGAATATGACTACGTTCGCATCGACCGCCATACCTATCGAAAGTATGATACCTGCGATTCCGGGGAAGGTAAGTTGTACGCCGGGGAATATAGCGAGTATGCCTACGTACAAAAGAACGTATATCATAAGAGCGATAGAAGCCGCTCCGCCCATTCCTCTGTACATAAGTATCATTATGACGAAAATTATGAGAAGACCTATGCCCGCCGCGATCATCGCTTTTCCGAGGACGTTTTCGCCCATGGACGCACTTATCGGCTTAGATTCGCTTATCTTGAACTGAACGCGGAGCGAGCCGCTCTTTATGACCGAAGCCATAGTCTTCGCAGTGTCGTAATCGTCTATTCCCGTTATCTGAGCGGTAGTACTCACTATCTGACTTTCAACCGTCGGAGACGAAACGAGCGTGTCGCCGAGGTAAATGGAAAGTTTATTGTCTACTCCGTTTTCCTTAGCCGCAATCGCTTTCGTAGCCGCCGCGAAGAGGTCTGAACCCTCGCTCGTGAATTCGAGTTGAACTATCGCGTTCCCGTCCTGATCGTAACCTGCCTGAGCGTTTCTTATGTGGTCGCCCGTAAGTTTTACGTCGCCGTTGGAATCTCTGAATTGAAGTTCGCCCTGATCGCCGATAAGACTCATTAAACTATCGGGGTCGTCCACGTTGGGAATTTCGACTCTGAGTCCGCTGTCCTGTCTTTCGATGGTCGCTTCGGTGTAACCGTTGTCGTCAAGTCTCTTTCTGAGAGTTTCGATAACGGCGTCGATGTCTTCCGCAGAAGCGGACTCGCCCTCGGCGGGCGTTAAAACGGCGTAGTATCCGCCTTCGAGATCGATACCTTTGCTGATTACTCCGAAAACGGACTTATAATCGTACTTTCCTATCGGGAAAGTGACGAAACTCGCCGCTCCGAAGAACGCAATAAGTATCGCTAAAACGGTAAGAATCACTATTGATTTAGCCTTACTCATTATTGCCTCCTGTTTACCTTATGTGATTAGCACATTGCCGTCCTGCAAGCAAAAGCGATAAATTCGCCTACTATTCGGACAAGAATACCACATAATTATACACTTTAACAGAATATAAGTCAATAAATTTAGCGACAAAATGAGTATTTTTTTAATTTTTTACCAAATAAAAACAAGCCGTGCGAAGTTTAACTCCGCTATGTCGGACAAGAATAATTCGAACCATAGTCTAACGGCGTATTTTTGACTAATACTTCGACCTTTACGCGGCTTATATTTGCGGCTCATTTTTTAACGTTTACCGCAATCGCCCCCGACAAACCGCCCATTACGCCGCCGCAGACGAAATCTATTAAAAGCCCGAGTCCGAAATTAAGCCC
>CALGVF010000008.1 GCA_937920115.1 uncultured Clostridia bacterium | reverse complement strand
CGTTCGCAAAATCCACTCTCCCCAAAGGGGAAAGCAAGGCGATTCTTCGTCGGTTTGATTTTCGATAGACGAAAAGATAAATCAAAACTTCACATACACAACCGCCAAGGACCCCTCGGAATAACGAGAGGTCCTTTCGCATATATTCGTTGTATGAAATTCCTTAAAATTCAGGCGGCGGGTAACGACTACCTCTACGTTTCGGGCGACACGCCCCTTTCGGACTTGCCATACCTCGCCGAAAAATATTGCGACAGACGATCTAGCGTAGGAGCCGACGGCATTATTCGGGTCGAAAAAATCTCGGACGGACTACTCTTCATGCGTATCTTCAACGCCGACGGGAGCGAGGGCAAAACCTGCGGCAACGGTATTCGTTCGTCCGCAGTTTTCGCATACCTTACAAACGCAATCGAATCAAACGAAGTCAGAATAAAAACCCTCTCGGGGGTGCACACGGTAAGGTTTGACCGTCTCGGCGACAATCGCTATTATTCGGTCACAGACTTCCCCATGCCGTCACCCGATAAAAACGCGGATATATTGATTGAAAAATTGCAAAAAGACGGTCTATATGTCGATAAACGCAACTTTTTTACGGTAAACAACGGAAATATTCACGCGGTTGTTTTAAACGGAAAACGCTCGGCGACGGAGTATTTCGAGGCTATAAAAAAGACGAATATATACGACGGCGGGGCGAACGTGGAAGTCGTTAAAACGGACGGCGACGAAATATTTTGCGAAGTCTGCGAACGAGGTTCTCTCACGACCCTATCGTGCGGAAGCGGAGCGATTGCGGTAGCGTACGCCTTAAAAAACAGTCTTTATCCGAGCAGAAACGAATACGATATAAAAATGGCGGGCGGCGTTTTAACCGTTAAATTCGAGGGAGAAAAAGTCTTTCTCGGCGGCTTAATCACGCCCGTTCTTTACGGCGATACGAATATCAATAAAGAGTTTAACGTTTAAATATATTCCCGTTTTAACCTCTCTCGTCTTTTACTCGCTCTGCTCGTAAAAGACGAGAGAGGTCTGACAACCTCAATATTAAGTATATGTGAAGGAATAAAATATGAAATATAACGAAAACTTCCGAAAACTCTCCGACTCCTACGTGTTCGCAGGCATAAATGCCCGTAAAGCGACGGCGAAAGAAAAATGGGGCGATAAACTCCTCGACCTCGGAGTCGGCGACGTTAAATTACCCCTATTCCCCGTAGTCGCCGAGGAAATGAAAAAAGCCCTCGACGAAATGACTACTCCGTCGGGCTTTAAAGGCTATTCCCCGAGTTCGGGCTACGACTTTCTCAAAGAAGCGATTGCCAAAGATTATTCGGACAAGGGCGTAACCGTCAGAAAGTCGGAAATTTACGTAAACGACGGGGCGAAAGACGAACTCTACGACATTTTCGGACTTTTGAACCCCGACAGTCGGATAATCGTTCCAACTCCCTGTTACCCCGCCGTCGCCGAGGCTAATCTGCTTCTCGGAAACGAGGTTATCTACGTAGATTCGGACGAAGATTTCATTCCATACCCGCCTTTCGGTACTGCCGCCGACGCCGTTTATCTCTGCTCGCCCTCGAACCCGAGCGGTACGGCGTTGGACTACAAAACCCTCTCGCTATGGGTCAATTACGCTATCTCCGCGAACGCCGTCATCGTTTTCGACGGGGCGTATTCCGATTTTCTGTCGGACGGCTACCCCGATTCGATTTTCCGTATTCCGAACGCGAAAAGATGTTCGATAGAAGTGCGTTCTTTCTCAAAAGGTTACGGCTTTACGGGACTTCGGCTCGGCTACTCCGTAATACCCGAGGAACTCTCCGAAGCGGGCAAGTTCAAAAAACGCAAGTCGGGCTGTACCGACAACGGCGTTTCCTACGTTACTCAACGCGGCGGTCTTTCGTGCCTTTCGGACGAAGGACGGCGGGAAATGAAAAAACGCGTTAAATATTATAAGGATAACGCCGAGATTTTAAGACAAGCGTTGAAATCGAAAGGTTTAAAGTACGCGACGGGCGACGATTCGCCTTACGTTTACGCCCGTTGCCCCGAGGGGTTTTCGGACGAGTCGTTTTGCGGACTTCTCTCCGACAAACTCGGAATAATCGCCACTCCCGGAAAAGGGTTCAATCAACAAAAAGGCGATTATTTCCGTCTCTCCGCTTTTTCGCCGAGAAAGACGATTTTCGAGGCTTCGGACAGACTTTCCGAATTTAATTGGCTAAAATAAGCCGCCTATAAGTCGATTATCGGCAATTTACGGCGGGCATAGACAATTTATCGAAGTACTCTTTCACCGCCTCGGAAATCGCTTCGGCAAGCGAGTAGACGAGCGACAAACGAACGGAAGACAGCGAAGTTTTGGGCGAAGTCTTTTCGTCGACGACGGCGATTATGGACGCGTCGCCTATTTCGGCGAGATTCTTTTCCACGCCGAGACCGGGTTTTACGGGGCGGTCGGAAATTTTAACGCCGCCTATCTCTTCCCGTCTTCCGAGAGCGGCGTCTATCGCCACGACTTTTTCGTAAGGGTACGTTCTTTTAACGAAATTCGCGATTACGTTTACGTCTCTCGCGGTCACGGGTTTATCGAGCGAACCGAAAACGTACGTTCTGCCGCCGAGTTTTTCTTTCAGCATAGTGCCGACGAGCGGTCCTAAACTGTCGCCCGTCACGGCGTCCGTGCCTATACACACGAAAATTGCGGGAGTGCCGCCCAAAACGGCGTTCAAAGCCTGTAAAATTTTCATTTTCACGCCGCCCGAGGACGCGGGAATATAATAGTTTTGCATAAATAATATTATTTACTTAAAAAAATTTAATAAACCGCTTGCAAAATTTTTTTTTATGTGGTAATATAGTATCGACAATATATTTACCTTTAATGGAGGCTTGTACTTTATGGGAATCGCTGAATTTGTTTGCATCGGCATCATAGTACTTTTTGCTTTGATAGGTTTGCTAAGGGGATTCGCAAAGCAAATAGTTTCGTTTTGCTGTTGGTTTTTTGCTCTTATCGCGTCTATACTTCTCGTAGAACCCGTTTTTAAACTTGTGTTTGCGGCTGAAAACGCCCCTCTTCACAGCGTTCTTTCGAGTTTTGCAGGCGTTATGGCGTTCTGCGACGGCTTCCTCGGAGATATGGCGGCGGCCCGCGGACTTGCGAGCGGCGGTACTCTCGCGGCGAATTGGATAATAATGCTCGGCATTTTGCTTATCCTTTGGATCGTCGTTACAATCGTATTCAAAATCGTAAAACTTATATTCAGACCATTCACGACGGTTGCGAATCCGATTAAGCCCGTAGATAAAATTCTCGGCTTACTGCTCGGAGCGTTCTGGGGTGTATTACATATCTTTATGTTCCTCACGATTGCTTACCTTCTCAAAGACAAGGTTACGGTCGTCGGCGAATATCTCGACAAATTAAAGATTACCGATACTTCTTCGTACGTATATCAATATGCGTACAAGTGGGTGCTTGATTGGATGGGCGGCTATATCAAAGGTATAGGCGAGTTCTATTGGTCCACCGTTATCGCGTAACGAAATTTAAAAAAATATAAGATTGCCGAAATTCGTTTTATGAATTTCGGCTTTTTTTGATTTTTTACGCATAGTATTATAGTACGCGTGATTTCCGTATTTTCGCCGCCGACCGAGGGCGGTCGGCGGCAGAAATCCAACTTCGGTGAAAAGTATGTAAAAAAATATCCTTTTTCATTATATATTTGAATTTTTATTTTTTATATGTTAAAATGTTTTTACAAGTATTAAAATTTACGTTGCGAAAGTCTTTCGATACTCTTCTCGGCGTAAATAAAGCAAAACAAAAACAATACGACAGATTGTTTGAAACAAAGGAGACACAATGAACAAAACGGCAAAAACAATTATTTCCGTTATTCTCGCCATTGCCGCCCTTTTCGGAGTCCTCGCCTTAGCGGGCGTTTTCTCGGGAAGTTCTACGGATAAACCGACTTCCGAGTTCTTCAAATTGGTAGGCATCGAGTACGTTGACGTAACCGTTGACGGCAATACGGAAAAGAAAGTCGCATACAATGCGGAGACGGGTAAAAAATACAGAGTATCCGTAAACGTTTACAATCTTACGGCTTATGAAGATCTCGGCAACGGAAAGTATAAAAAAGCATATACCGCCAACCTCTACCCGACCGCCATATTTCAGGACGAACTCGAAGTTTTGAAGAAAAACGGCGTTGTCATCGACTGCTCCGACCCGAATGAAGGCTCGTTCCTTTCAAGTCTTATCATGCCCCTTCTTATGCTCGGCGTGGGCATACTCGCGATTATGTTCCTTATGCGTTCGGTCAACGGCGCAAACAAGGGCGCGATGGACTTCGGCAAGACCAAAGCGAGAGTAAATCACAATATAAAAGTGAGATTCGCGGACGTCGCGGGAGCGGAAGAAGAAAAGGAAGAATTACAGGAAATCGTAGAGTTCTTGAAGAACCCGCGTAAATTCTCCGTACTCGGCGCGAGAATACCCAAGGGCGTTCTCCTCGTAGGACCTCCGGGAACAGGTAAAACCTTATTCGCGAAAGCGGTCGCGGGCGAAGCGAACGTTCCGTTCTTCTCCATAAGCGGTTCGGACTTCGTGGAAATGTTCGTCGGCGTAGGCGCGAGCAGGGTCAGAGACCTCTTCGCGATGGCTAAAAAATCTATGCCTTGTATAGTATTTATCGACGAAATCGACGCGGTAGGTCGTCAGAGAGGCGCAGGTCTCGGCGGCGGCAACGACGAAAGAGAACAGACTCTTAACCAACTCCTCGTTCAGATGGACGGTTTCGAGGCGAACGACGGTATTATAATCATGGCGGCTACAAACCGAGCGGACATTCTCGACCCCGCCCTTATGCGTCCCGGCAGATTCGACAGACAGATTTACGTCAATATGCCCGACGTAAGAGGCAGAGAGGCTATCTTAAAGGTACATTCGAGAAATAAACCGCTCGCGGCGAACGTCAATTTCAAAGTTCTCGCGCGTATGACGGCGGGCTTCTCGGGCGCGGATATAGCGAACCTTTTAAACGAGGCGGCTATTCTCGCGGCGAGGAAAAACGAAAAGGCGATTACGAATATCGACCTCTACGAAGCGATTAACAAAGTCATTATGGGACCGCAGAAAAAGAGCCGTCTCATCACCGAATCGGATAAACGTATCACCGCTTATCACGAATCGGGTCACGCAATCCTCGCGAGACTTCTCCCCCATTGCGACCCCGTACAGGAAGTTTCGATTATTCCGAGAGGTTCGGCAGGCGGCTACACGCTTACCCGTCCCGACGGAGACGAACAGTATTACGGCAAGGCTAAACTTCTCGACGAGATAGTAATGACCTACGGCGGCAGAGTTGCCGAAGAACTCATTATTCACGATATTTCCTCGGGAGCGTCGAGCGATATTAAAGCGGCGACCGACAGAGCGAGAAGAATGGTCACTCAATGGGGTATGAGCGAAAAGGTCGGACCCGTCAACTACGGCGACAACGACCAAGTGTTCATCGGCAGAGATTACGAGACCAAGGCGGGTTACAGCGAACACACCGCGGCGATTATCGACGAGGAAGTTCAGCGTATAATCAAGGAAGCCCACGAAAAAGCCGTCGAACTTCTCACCGCAAACAAAAAATTGCTCGACAATATGGCGAGACTCCTTATCGAAAGAGAGACTATTTATCAGGACGAAGTCGACCTTATCATGGAAGGCAAGGACGTCAAGGAAATACTCGAATTTATGGATAAACGCGATAAAGAACGTATAGAAAACCCGTTCAAGCGTTATAATGCGGGCGAAGAAAATTCCGCTGTAAATAACGGAGATTCTGCAGCCAACGAAGGTTCCGTAGCAAACAACGGTGGGGATACTCCCGAAAGCGGCGAAAAAGTCGAGGAAAAGACGGGCGAAAACGCAAGCGAAACGACCGACGCCCCGAAAATGCCGACGGCGGGCGAGGACAACTCGGACGATAAGAAAGAGTAATACGGCAAGATACGCCAAAAACCGTTTACGGCTAAAACAACAACAAATATAATAATAAAGCGAATTTACGGGGCGTCGCCTATCGGCGACGCCCCGTAAAATTCTTACCGCAAGTGTTGAGCGGAACCGTAGGGGCAACACCTTTACTGAACTCTTAAAAATACAAGCGTTTTTAAGAATGGAGCGTCCCGCAAAAACTCTAAAACGCAAAACCTAAACAATCTAATTATCTTACTTTCCCCTTTGGGGAAAGTGGCGGCGTAGCCGTCGATAGAGGTTTCTAACGTAAACGACAGATAACAATCGTAAAACCTTTAACGCAAGACCTCTCTCGTCTTGACTTCCATTTCATTCCGTCAAGCCACTTCGCCTCGGCGGCGGACGCC
>CALGVF010000007.1 GCA_937920115.1 uncultured Clostridia bacterium | reverse complement strand
AGAATAAATATACTATCGCCGTCGGAATAAACAGTATAAGAACGGAGGCGCAGATTTCAAACGAATACGGCTTAGTGTTTGCGAGCATCGTGTTGCTTTTGCTGCCCGTCCTCGTAATGTACACGGTATTCCAGAGTGCGATAACAAAGGGTATAGATATGAGCGAAGGAGTAAAAGGATGATAAAATTTATTCAGAAAAACCGCCTCATAATCGCTCTCTCGTTCATCTTTTTCGCGGCTGTATTGTTTTCGTTTGCGTTTTATTCCCCTTATATGGCTTCGGCGGCGGACGATAATACCGAAGCATATAAAACGGCATACGATACCGCGGGTAAACTGACTTATTCCGAACTTGAAAAGACCGATTATGCGACCGAAAAATATTGTGAGTACATCGGCGTAAGTTCTTCTCTTTACGACGGCGTATACGATAAAACCGCGGTAAAAAAGGACTCTACCGATAAAAATTATCAGTTGCTTTTCAGAAATGCGTTTGCAAAAGGCAAAAGTTACGAAATAACATTCAGGACAAAATTCGTTTCTCCTGCAGCCAACACTTACGTAATGGTCTGGTACGTCGGACGTCAGAACGGCGTTTACGTCAAAGAAAACAGGGAATTGGATTCGCTCAAATGCGAAAAGGGCGAAGAGGGGACGTGGAAAAAATACGTCGTTAAATTTAAGTCCGACGTCGAAGGTATATACGAGAGTTATTTCAGACTGACGCTCGAATGTAAAAATTTCGGGGCGGATACCGAAATATATTTCGACGAATTTCATGCCTATGAAGTATCCGATGATAATTCGCTGTTTTCGGGCGGAGAAATGAGCGATAAGGAATGGAACGTTACGGCAGGTAATGCCGAAAAAAGCGGTTTTACCGAGAACAACGCGCCTTTCGCGATGAAACTTTCGCAGGACTCGAAAATCGAAAGTAATTTTTTAAACGTCCGCTCAAACGGAATTTTGCATATCCGATTTGCCTACAAAGCGGATGACGGATCATCGTTATTCTTCGGAATAAAGGACCCGTTCGGAAACGTCATAGGGAAAACCGAATTGACGGCGACGGCGAGTCGGGCGACGGTAAACGTCGTGACCGCCGATCTGAAAAAGTACGATTTTATAAAAGTGTTTTTTGAAAATCAGGGCAGCGGTTCGGCAGCCGTCGGACTTGCGGAAGCGATTCCGCATACTCACGAGTTCGAAGACGGAAACGGGTACCCGAAATACGACCTGACGGTATGCAAGACCATTCGTTTTTGCAAGAGTTGCGGTTTCGAGGTCGATTTTACAAATCACACGATGGCGGTTGTGAAAGAGGCTACCTGTAATACCGCGGGACGCAGAGAGTGTACTAGTTGTCATAATTATTCGGAAGTAATTCCCGCGACGGGAAAACACGTTTACGACAAAGACGTCACTTGTTCGCCCGATAACAATCCGCGTGAAAAAGTCGCATGCAAGGTATGCGGCGAAACGATAAGGTTGCAGAAAGCCCATACTTTCGAGTATTTTTTCGTCGATGAGAACGTACATCTTAAACGCTGTACCGTGTGCCGCTACGAAGAGCAGTCGGAACATATAGCGGATAGCGTTCTGCTTGTCGAAGCCCCGACGATGAACGATAACGGAACCGCGGTATGCGTCTGTAAAGAATGTGAAAATTCGTATATGGTTCAACTGCCGTCGCTTGCAAAGGAGTCGGAATGGAACAAAACCGTCGTCAAAGAGGTTAAATGCGAAGAGGACGGAATCGACAAGTACGATTGGGTTAAAGGAGATTTGTCGATTGAAGTGACCGTCGAGGCGACGGGACACGAGTATGAGGAAATTCATACGTCCGCCACTTGCGAAACCGAGGGGAAATCGGTTTATCATAAGTGCAGGATTTGCGGCGATATTTACGAGAATCCCGAGGATATAATTACGTTTGCGCCGCTCGGACACAGCGAAAGCGATTGGATAACCGAAGTCACACCGACTACTAAGTCGGAAGGTCTGCAAAGAAAATATTGCAACCGTTGCAAGAAGATGACGGAAGAACGCGTCGTTCCGAAGTTGAACGACAAGGATTACGATAAATATATTCTCGAAGACCCCGAAAAAACCGACGGTTATCTTTATCGTTACACAAGCAAAATATACGGAACTTTCACCGAATACGAGCCGAAATCGAAAAGCGATAAAGTCCTTCTTATAGTTTTGTCGATTGTATTCGTCCTTGCGCTTGCCGCGGCAGCCGCAATATTTATTATATTTACCAAAAAGGAAAAAACAAGTGAAATCGGAACTGATTAAAGAATACTTAAATCCTATCAGGATTATTGCAAAAACCGACAATGTAAAAAACGCCGAATGTCTTTTGACTAACAAAAACACGCAGGTGTATTTCAAGGAAAAAGCCTTCCTTTCCTGCGTTGGGAAAGGCTACATAATTCTCGATTTCGGCAAGGAACTTCGCGGCGGCGCGAGAATACTCTCGTACTACATAGAGGGGCAGAAAACCTTGCTTACCGCAAGGCTTCGCTTCGGCGAGTCCGTCGGCGAAACATGCGCGGAACTCGGCGAAAAGAACGCCACGAACGACCATTCCGTAAGGGATATGCCGATTTATATTCCCGATCTTTCCGATCAGGAATGGGGCAATACGGGATTCAGATTTTTGCGTATCGATTTTCTCGACAACGACAAAGAATACCGCCTGACAAACGTTTATGCGGTTTCTACTTACCGCGACGAGAAATTTATCGGCGAATTCTCGTGCAGCGACGAAAGGGTGAACGAAATTTACGAAACGGCAAGATATACTCTTTTCGTAAATATGCAGGAGAATCTTTGGGAGGGCATCAAACGCGACCGCCTTGTATGGATCGGCGATATGCAACCCGAAGTTCTCGCCATAACCGATTTGTTCGGCTCTCACCCGTTAGCCGAAAAGGCGATAGAGGAGTCTGTCGAAAAGAACCCCTTGCCGTGTTGGTTCGGAAATATTCCGACGTATTCGGCGTGGCTTATTCAGATAGTTAGCGATTACTACGAAAAAACGGGCAACGAGGCGTTTTTCAAAAAATATATTCCGTATATTCACGGCGTCTTAAATCAACTCGACGGGGTCGTGGACGAAAGCGGAAATATCGACTATTCCCGTATTCCCGTGGACGCCCGAAACGGCTTCTTCCTCGATTGGCCGTCAAGCGGAACGTGCGACGCCAAAGAGGGCAACAGGGCAGTGTTTATCGTCGCTATCCGCTCGTTTTTAAAGGGTTGCAAAGAGGCGGGAATAACCCCCGACCCGTTATGTGAAAAAGTGCTTGACAAACTTACGAAAGCTGCAGAAAAGGACGTCAATCTCAAACAAATCGTCGCGCTTTCTTATCTTGCGGGCAGAACGGATAAAAATGCCGCGGCGGAAAAACTGACGAAAGGCGGAGCGAAAGGGCTATCGACCTTTATGAGTTATTTCATTCTTAAAGCCTTGGCGGAATGTTCGGGAGTCGATAAAGCCGTTGAAATAATGAAAGATTATTACGGCGGGATGTTAGACCGCGGAGCGACTTCGTTCTGGGAGGATTTCAACGTCGAATGGCTCGAGGGTAGCGGCAGAATAGACGAAATTACGCCCGAAGGGTTAAAAGACCTGCACGGCGACCACGGAGCGTATTGTTACAAGGGTTTCCGTCATTCGCTCTGTCACGGTTGGAGTTGCGGACCCGTTCAATTCCTCACGGAAAAGGTTCTCGGTATCGAGGTTTTATCCGCAGGTTGCAGAAAAATCGCAATAAATCCCGACCTCGGAAATCTCGGATATGCGAAAGGGAAATTCCCGACTCCTTACGGCGTTGTGGAGATAAACGCCGAGAAGCAAAACGGGAAAACCGTGGTGTCGATTTCGTCGCCGAAAGGGATAGAAATAGTATCTGAAAATGGAAATATTACTGAATATTGATAAAAATAAAGACGAACGGCTTTTGACTAAAGCCGTTCAAAGCGTTATAAACGAAATGCAAGGCGGAGACGTTCTCGTATTCCCCGACGGAGAATACGTTTTGTCTACCGTGTACCTTAAAAGCGGAATTACGTTGCGACTTTCAAAAGGGTGTAAAATTCTCGGGAGCGAGAATTTCCTCGATTACGACGGCGACGAAAAGGTCGATTATCCCCTTTATCAGGACGCTTCGCATTCCTTTTTTCACTGTTCTATGTTTGTGGGCGAAAATATCGAAAATATCGCTATCGAGGGCGAAGGCGTTATAGATATGCGGTCGGTGTGGGACGAAAACAACGTTCGCAATATGGCTCGCCGCGGGGCGAAATGTATCGCTCTTAAAAATTGCAAAAACGTTCGGCTCGAACGCTTTACGGTGGAAAATTGCACCGACCTCGCCGTTTATTTCGCAGGTTGCGAAAATGTGGAAATAAGCGGGCTGAATATAAAAACGTATATCGACGGAATTTCCCCCGACAACTGCAAAAACGTAATTATCAAAGATTGCAAAGTGGAATCGGGCGACGACGGAATTGTGTTCAAGTCGTCGTACACTTTAAACAGGCTCGGAAAGTGCGAGCAGATAACGGTCGAAAACTGCGAAATAAGAAGCCGCTGCAACGCGATAAAATTCGGCACGGAAACTAACGGCGGGTTTTCGGATATTACGGTTGAAAACGTAAAAATTTCCGACACTCGGCTTGCGGGTATCGCCGTGGAGAGCGTGGACGGAGCGGTTGTCAGTAATCTGAAATTCAAAAATATTTCCATGACGAACGTATGTACCCCGTTTTTTATCCATTTAGGTGATAGAATGAGAGGTCCCGAAGGCTTAAAAATCGGCAAAATATCGGATATTTCGTTTGAGAATATCACGGCGACGGGCGAGTATCGGAAGTATGAAATTATGCCGTGGAATTACGACAGTTACGTCAAAGGCGATAGAACGCAATATCCGTGGGCGATAGGGAAAGCCGAAAATTTCGACGGCGAAAAGGATAAAAACGATTCGTGGCAGATTACCTCCAACTGTTGCGGGCTAAGAGGGTTCGACCTTGAAAATATTGTCTTTAAAAACGTTCGTCTTGAACTTTGGGGCGGAGCAAAAAGGATAAATCGCAGCGTTCCCGAAAAGGCTTTGGACTATCCCGAAATTTACGTTTACGGAACCGATTTGCCCGCAAAAGGAATGTATTTCAGACATATAAACGGGCTTACGCTCGAAAATTTTGAGGTAAAAACAATAAATCAGGACGCCAGAGAGGATTTTGTTTTCGACGACGTTAAAAATCTGATTGTTAAATGAGGTGTAGTTATGATTAAAGTATTGCAATTCGGCGAGGGAAACTTTTTGAGAACCTTCGCGGACGCGTATTTCGATACGCTAAGTAAAGAGGGGCTCGGCGAGTATTCGGTGGACGTAGTAAAACCGATACCGTTCGGCAATTTGGATAAATTCAAGGCTCAGAACAATAAATACCATATCGTTCTGCGTGGGGTAAAGGACGGAAAAGAGGTTGAGGACGTATATAAAATTGACGTCTTAAATTCGGTTATTTCACCTTTCGAGAATTACGACGAGTATATCTCGCTTGCAAAAGACAAAGACTTGAAGATAATAATTTCAAACACCACCGAGGCGGGAATATGTTTTAACGCCGAGGACGATTTTAACGTGTTTGAGCATATAACTTATCCCGCTAAACTCACGAAATTCTTATTTGAAAGATTTAATGCGGGGCTTGACGGCTTGTATTTGTTACCCGTGGAACTTATCGACAACAACGCCGACGAGTTGTACGCTTGCGTGAATAAGTATATTGACCTTTGGAAACTTCCCGAGGCGTTTAAAAAGTGGAACGACGAGCAGAACTACTATTGCAATACGCTCGTCGACCGTATAGTTTCGGGTTATCCAAAAGACGAAGAAACGAAAGAGCATTTGTTTAAACTTATCGGCGAAAAGGACGAACTCGTTTCGATAGGCGAGCCGTTCGGACTTTGGGCTGTCGAAAACAAGGGCGAAATAAGCAAGTATATAAAGGACGGCAAACATAATATCGAGGTCGTATTGACTAACGATATTAAATATTACAAGAAGAGAAAAGTAAGGGTTTTAAACGGAAGCCATACGAATTTAGTACCCGTAGGTTTATGGCTCGGAAAAGTTACCGTTTACGACTGTATGACGGATAAGTCGGTCTATAAGTTCGTAAATGGCACTTTAACGAATGAAATAATACCGTTCGTTTCCGACGATATAGCGGCTACTACGGCTTTTGCGGACAGCGTTAAAGAGAGATTTTTAAACCCGTATCTTAACCACCAACTCACGAGCATCGCCTTGAATTCCATATCGAAATGGAAGGCGAGAGACTTGCCGTCGTTTAAAGATTACTA
>CALGVF010000006.1 GCA_937920115.1 uncultured Clostridia bacterium | reverse complement strand
ATCGTAAAGAAAACGAACGGTTATCAGTACGATAACGATTTGGCGTTCACGGATATGCAGGGTTACTTCCTTTTAGGACAGGCGGCTCTTTGCGTAAACGGAGCGTGGATAGAAATCGAAATGGGCGGAGAGTATAAAGATTCGAGAATCGACTATATCAAAACGCCGATAATCAGCGCTCTTGCCAACGAACTTTCTTTCGGAAGCGAATCTGCGGCGAATAAAGAGGCGAAACTCGTCGAACTTATCAAATATGTAGACGGAACTGTTACCGAAAAGCCGTCATACGCTACCGACGCCGACGTTGCGAGAGTAAGAAAAGCGAGAAAATGCAATTACGTCGCTCAGGGTTCGAGTCATGCTTTGGTCGGCTCTTCGCTTTCCAAAAATCCCGATTTAGTCAAGAGTTTTATCGAATATATGTACTCGGATAAAGGGTTGGATTGCTATTACAGAACTACAAACGGGGCGTCTTTACCTTTCAATCTTAGCCCGAACGGCAAATACAGCGATATAGCGATTTCCGATTTCCAAAAAGAAGTAAACAAAATCAAGAAAGACGAAATAGTCGTATTCGCATCCAACGCGAAAATGTACTCTCTCGGAGGGGTAAACTTCAAACTCTTCAACGGAGTCAGCGGCTTTATCAACAATTTCTATAAGGGCGAACTTACGGCTCAGCAGGTAATCAATTCAAACAGCAATTATATGAAGGATAATTGGGCTCGTATCAATCAGAATATTAAATAGGGTGTAAAACAGTGAAAAAATCTTTACGTATAATAGCGTGCGGACTTTTGTCGTCGCTTTTACTGTTTCAGACCGCGGCGTGCAAACAAGGCGGTGATTCGGGCGACAATTCAAATACGGGAAGCCGCGGAAGCGAAAGCGTTTCCGAGTCTCCGTCGGTCGAGAAAGAACACGAGATATGGGGGACTTATTCTACCGCGAAAGTAGGTCAGGACCCCGATTCCAAGAGTACTTATGCCGTAACCGCTTCCGAAATCAACGTTTCGATGATGAAAAGCGAAACGGAGGGCGGTCAGATAATCATTACGGCGGGCAAGGATATAAATTCCTTTTCGCTCAGAAGCGGCGAACTCAAAACCGCGGACGGGAAGGCGTTTCCTCTGTCCAATGTGGATATTTATCAGCAAAAGTATATCAAGGTCAATAAAAAGACCGACTTCAACGGCGTTTATTCTATCGGCGAATACGTCCCCGATATGCTTCTTCCTATGACGATTTCCGAAAGTTACGGAGAAAATACCGTTAAAAAGGGCGACAATCAGGGCATTTACGTCGAGTTCGATTCCACGGGCGTGGAAGACGGTTTATATACGGGTAATTTCGTACTCGATATAGACGGCGAAAAGACGAACATTCCCGTCTCGGTAAACGTGTGGAATATCGAATATACGGGTAGAAGAACGTTCAAGTCCTGTTTCGTTATGTATCAGAGTTCGCTTTTAAGGGGCGAGTTCGATACTTCCGACGAGGTGGTGAACAATTATATCGACTTTTTCCTCGATTACAAGATAAACACTTGCCTTCACAACAAGAGGAGAAACGACTTCGACGCTTACGGCGAGAGTTGGCTCGAATCGGTAGTGAGGACGAAAGACAATCTCAACTATAACTCGGTGTACATTCCGTATCAGTTTCCGCCGTCGTTCAATGCTTACAGGGGCGGAGTTCCGACGGACGAGACGGAAGAGTGTCTTAAATACGTTACGGCTCTCGCGAAGATATGCACGCCCGACGATATGTATATCGACTACGCCTATTTCTACCCCTTCGAACTCGACGAGGCGGACATAGACGAAGTGAACAACAGAGCGGCTAACGCGGAGAGAATGTTGTCCGACGGCGGCGACGTTGATCAAATGCTCGCTTTGGCAGTCGAAAGACTTAAAGATGACGACGAGTTCGACGAACTCAGAGAGCGGTACGGCGACGAGTTTGCCGAACACGTTTTGGACTCGGTATTGAAAATCCCCACGCTTTTCACCAATGTGAACTTTATGAGCGAGTGGGTTGACGATTATACTGCGGACTTCTGTCCATATCTCAGCGTGTTCGGAAGCGGAAGAGTAACGGAGCATTACGCCGCGGAAGCGGAAAAGAAAAATTCCGAAGTATGGGCGTACACCTGCGTAGGACCTACCTATCCTTATCCGACTTTCCATATCGACGACTACAACCTCGGAACGAGAGTTTCGGGTTGGATGGAAAAATGTTACGGCATCGACGGGTATCTGTATTGGGCTTCCACTAACGGTCACAACAACTTGGAGTGGTACAAGTATGTAAATCAGTACGAAGACGCTTCGAGATACGAGGGAGCGGACGGCGACGGGTATCTCGTATACCCCGGTAAATATTACGGAAGCAGTAAGCCTTTGCCGTCTTTGAGACTCGTTGCGTACAGAGATTCGATGGACGATTACGACATGCTCTGCGTATACGAAAACCTACTTGAAAAGTACTACGAAAAATACAATCTCGGAAAACTCGATTTCAGCGATTACGTCGAAGATTTGTATTCCGACCTTTTCAATTCCGCTATATATAATACCGACGATTCCGTACTTGCGGAAGTCAGAAATAAACTTGCGGAACGCATTATCGCCCTTCAAAACGACGACGATATAATGTTTACGGAAACTTACGAGAACGGTAAGACCGTAACTAAGGTTTACGCGAGCGTTTCATCTTTAAGTCTTAACGGAAAGAGCGTAAACGGTACGAAAATCGGCGATAACGCCTACGTATTCGTAAGCGAGACGAGCGGAGGGGTTCTTAAAGTAAAATCGGCGAATTCGGAAGTCGAATTTGCATTGAGAGACTCGGCGAATATATCTGCGGCTACCGACAAGGTATCCGCTTCCGACGGAAGCGTAGCGAGCGGCGACGGAACGACTATTTCCGCGACTTTAAAAGGAAAACTGTTCGGTTCGGGCTTGAACGATATAAAAACTATGAGTTTCACGCCGAGCGTTTCCATAAAGACGGGCGGAATAAAAAATGCGAATAACGTAGTTATGACGATTGAAAATCTCTCGGACGAAGCGGTAGACTTGTACGTTAAACTCATATCTGACGGAACGGTATACGAACTCGGTTCAACCTATATCGAAGCAGGCAAGTCGAGACGGGTAAGAATGAATCTCGACGGCGACGATTTGCTTTCCGCAGACGGAACGTTGCATATCTATATGCAGAACGTGGCGAAGAATAAAAACGGTGATTTCGATTTGCAGAACGACAGAATTCTGAAAATTACCTCGCTTCGGGCGGAATACGCAAGGGGGAACGCATGATGAAAAAGATTAAAATTCTTCTCATATCCGTCCTCGCGATTATATCGACCGTATTTTTCGTCACCGCGTGCAAAAACGGCGGCGAAAGCGGCGACGGCTCGTCTTCGGTCGGTACCGAAAGCGTAGAATCGGCTAAAAACGAGAGTACGGAGCAGAGTAGCGAGTCTACCGCCCCTGTATATGAAAACGGCGAGTACGAGTTGCTCGGTTTCGAGAGCGAAAGAGACTTGTATAACGTTCGCCCGTATATTTCGGATATTCTCGATATGTACGGCAGTATTTCGATCGTAAAAGACAAAGCGTTCGCGAAAACGGGCGAAGGCAGTTTAAAATACCATTTCGAGGCGGGCAAAAAGCCGACTATCGCCTTTTATCCCGAACATTCGGACTATTCGGATATTCCGATAGACAGGCTCGCGAAGTTTTCGGTGAGCGTTTATAACCCTTCCGAAAATGACGAAAAGATAAAACTTTATATCGCTTCGGGAAAAGAAGAGGTTTACGAACAAAACGCGGAACTTAAAAAAGGGTGGAACGACTATGATTTCGAACTCGATCCGATTTTAATCAGATTCAGAAAAGACGAAATAAAGGCGTTCTGTATAGAGTTTGTCCCGACTTCCGAGCCGAGCGATTATTATATAGACGACTTTAAGGCTACCGTCGGCGAAAAAGAACTCACCGAAACTCAGAAAACGGCGTTGAAGTACGTCGATAAAGTAAACGAACTCGGCAATATGAGCAGCGTCGATTCCGACGCGTTGCTTACGGCTTACGGGTATTATTCGCAACTCGACGAAGCGTGCCGCTCGGCTGTATACGAGTATCGCGACAAATACGACAAGGCGTTGAAGAGATTTTTCGATTACAAGAGTTTCAGCGGCGGCAACAACCATACCGCTCACGTGTTCCTTTCGGAAAATTACGGCGTGTTGCAGGTGGGCGAAACGGCGAATACGTCCGCGGCGTTTAGCGGAAACGCTTTCGGAGAGGGAGTCGGCGGGACTGAATTTACGTTCAGCGGATTCAAGGATAAAGAGACGGAAAGCGAAACGGCAAAGGACGAAACGTTAAAATTCGACGTGTCGCTGTTCACTTCCACGATTATCGTAAGCAACTACGATTACGTTGCGTTTACCGTGAAAAACGACTCGGATAAGAACGTGACTATTAAATTCAACGGCTCTGTCGATTGCGTTACCGTGAAAGCGGGCGAAACCGTAGACGCGGAACTTCCTATGACTAATCTCGTAGAGTCGGGCAACGTTATGTCGTTCGAGTTCGATTATAAGACGGGCGAAACGAACGCCGCCAAGGTTTCCGTTTCGACTATATTTTCGAACGCTCTTTCGAGAGAGAATACCTACGAGTCCGCTTTGACGAGCGACAAGTACGCGAAAGACGGAAATGTCGAAGTTGACGCAACAGACGGAAAATACGTTTTAAAATTCGGCGATAATTCGGCGAAAGTAACGCTTAAAAAGGCGTTTGACGAAATAAACGTTTCGCAACAGGTTATGTTCTCGGCTGTCGCCGACAAGAACTCGGAATTCGAATTTTATAACCTTGCGAACGAAAAAATAAAGTCCGTGACCATATCGCCCACGGCGGCGGTAATCACGCTTTCCAAAGACGAATACGAAGCGGCGGCTTACGTTAAGGTTTCCGAGAAATCGACGGTCACTCTTTCCGATATGGTACTCGCGAGGACGGTAGACGAAGACTATCTGAACCTCGTTCTTAAAAACGATTACATCGTAAAGGGTAACGACATTACCGAAAACACGATAAGAGAAGCGATTTACTTCATAAGTTCTTACGAGAATATGCCGACGTACAAGCAGAATCTTATGAGAGAAAGCGATACGAACGTTTACGACGATATTATCGCCCGTTCGGCAAAGGTTTCCGAGGTGTTCAAAAGTATCGTAAATTCGCTTAAAAACGGCGAATCGACAGATAAGGAAAACGAGATAATTCTCGACCTTTCCAATCAGTACGGCGTTTTAAAGACAGTTACGCCGCTTACGAAAGAGGAAAGCAAGGTTATCGAAGAGGCTAAGAAGTCCACGCTTTTAAAATACAAATACACCGTTTTCGATTTTGAAAACCCGATGGCGGCTTCCGGTTTCGAAAAGGTTACGAGATGGGTCGAGTGGGGCGGTAACGTTGCTCTCGAAGACTTCGACGGCGGCAAAAAACTCGCTGTAAACGTTCAGAGAGTTCTGCCCGACGGAGACAGCAACGCAAGGAGAATATGGCTCGGTTACGACTATTCAAAGTCGTCGACC
>CALGVF010000005.1 GCA_937920115.1 uncultured Clostridia bacterium | reverse complement strand
AGCCTGACGGAGAGGGGCGTCCACCGCCGAGGTGAGGTGCCGCTGAAAGCGGCGGAAGGGGATAATAAATCGCTACTACGTTTTGCCTTGCGTTTTTGTCCCCTATCGGCTTGCTACGCTACGCTTGCAACCCACTTCCCCCGAAGGAGGAAGCGTTGTCTGCCGTTTTCAAGATAGGTTTTTTCAACCCACTCCCTACCTCTTTTGTCGCTTTGCGACATTTTCTCCGCTTCAACGGAGGAGGTTACTTCAAGGAGGAAGCAATGTTGATGCTTTCCCCGTTTCGGTGTGGGATTAACCCCGATATAGGTCGTTTTTTACTGATTTCAGTATAAAACATAAGTTTTTTATTTGCAAGCGTATTAAATATAAAGAAATTCTACCTGTATAGAATTATTAGAGAAGTCAATTCTTCGTTCGTTAGAATTTGAAAAATTCACTCTACGATTAAGAGAATGGTAGAATTACCCCGTTTTTAAGTTGCGTTTACTAAAATTTAGTGATAATATAAATGCGGTTATGAAAGATATAAAAACTATTGTGGCGAACAACCTGATAACGCTTAGAAAAAGCAAAAAAATGACTCAGGCGGACGTCGCGGAAAAACTGAATTATTCGGACAAGTCGGTGTCGAAATGGGAACACGCCGATTCGCTCCCCGATATTTCGATATTGTACGCACTCGCGGATATGTACGGGGTAACGCTCGACTATCTCACGAGCGACAACGCCGAAGAACAGGCGAATATGCTGAAAACTCCCGAAAAGTCGCTTGAAAACGACAGGATAATTATCGCTTCGCTGACGGTGACGAGCGTATTTTTAATCGCCGCGTTGGTGTTCGTGTACATATATCTGAACGCGAAAATTTCGAGCGGTTGGATAGCGTTCGTATGGGCGCTTCCCGTCAGTTTCGCCGCTCTTGCGTATTATAACAGGATGTGGACGAAGAATAAAATATACTCTATCACGCTTAAAAGTCTGTTTTTGTGGACTTTGCTCGCGGCTATATGCCTGCAATTTATGTCGTACAGACTGTGGCTGATATTCGTACTCGGCGTGCCGCTGCAACTGATTATTCTGCTGACGGCAAATCTCACGCCGAAAAAGAAACGCGAGGAAAGACTTATCGGGAACAAAAACTAAGGGCGAAAGGGGAAAGTCGGCTGCGGAAGCCGAAACCGTAAACGTAAACGGGTAAATTGCAGAGGGAAAAGGGTTTGAGAAATTCATTTTCAAGGAGTACATATAATGTATAGAGAAGCCTGTATGAGTGAAGAGACGATGCAAACGATAGAAGCGGAAAAAGAAGTTGAAAAAAGCCCGAAAAAATTTGATTTTTTCAAGATATTCGATATTAAAGTGTTCGATTACACCGTCGGACAACTGATGATGTTTGTGCTGTTTTGCGGGTTCTGCGGTTTTATGGCTGAAAACATCGGCAGAACGATTGACCAAGGAATATTCGACGGAAGGTATATGTTTTTGCCGTTCATTCTCGGGTACGGAATAGGCGTGCTGATTGCCTATCTCGCCCTCGGCAGACCGTCCACTTTCAGAATTTTCTCGGTAAGAGTGCTGAAAGAAGACACGAAGAAAAACAAAGCCGTTCGTTGTCTGCTCTATTACCTCACCGCTTTCATTATAATAACTATGAGCGAATGGGGTTTCGGGACGCTCGTCGAGGCGGTCACGGGTCAGAAACTTTGGAACTATTCAAATATGTGGGGACACTTCGGCAGATACGCGAGCTTGCCGACGAGTTTCGGCTTTTCGTTGGGCGTGTTCGTAATAATGGAATTTATAATGCCGTCGCTTATGAAACTCTTTGGAAAAATATCCAACAAAGTGACTCTCGGCATTGCGTTTACGCTTTTCTGTCTTACGTTTGCGGACACTATGTATATGATGATAAGACTTTTCGTGATGCACGATTCGACTCAGCATTGGAGAATAGTATTTCCGTGGGCGAAAGAGAAGATTTCGGCTATGGTAATGGCGTAAACGAAGAGCGGCGTTGCCGATTTGCGATTGAAGTAGACAGATTTTACTAATACGAGGTATATTGATACATTGAATTATATGGCGATAATAGCATACAGCGGCAGCCCCGCCTGAGCGGCGGGGCTGCCGCTACTTTTTACCTTTTCCCGTTTAAATTTGATACGATTTGACCTCTCTCGTCGGCTTCGCCGCCACTCTCCCCAAAGGGGAAAGCGAGAATATTTAGCCTGTTTATGGCTTTTTCGAATTGTAAGAAATTATCGAAAAAAAGAGAAAAGAATTTTTAGAAGCGTTTTGCGCAATAAAATCTAGCATTTCTTGCTTTCCCCTATGGGGAGAGTGGCGGCGAAGCCGACGAGAGAGGTTAAAAACGGGCAAAGTTTTGCAAATCGTCGAATTGCGTTTTCTTGCGTTCTTGCTTTTTAACAATTTTATGGCTTGTTTCGACTTTCGCATCGTTGACAATTTTTGCCGATAATGTTAATATATAATATGGAAAAAGGAGGAACTTTTTATGAATACAAGCAAGAAACTCAAAATACTCGTTTTGATTGCGGCTACTTTCTTCGCCCTTTTCGCGTTTATCGCGTGTAACGGCGGTGGTGGGACTTCGGACGGGAAACCCGAACCCGACGTCGGCTCGGTATCTACGGAGAGCGTGGAAAAGTCCGAGGACTCGAAAGGCGGCAATACGACAACCGATACGGCAAGCGAGAGTAAGGGAACGACGGAAAGCGTCGGAGGCGGCGAAAACGTTTCTAACCCCGAAGAAAGCACGGACGGCAAAGACACCGAAACAAATCAGCCGACCGAAAGCGGTAAAACCGACCCGAAAGACAGCGAAAGTAAAGGCGGTTCGGAAAAAACCGACGAAAGCAAGGAAGACGAAAAGAAAAATTCTCTGACGGTAGTCGTATGCGACGAAAACGGAGAAACCGAAAGCGTATATAAATTCGCTTCTTCGACTACTCTCGGCGAAGTGGCGAAAGTACAATTCGGCTCGGACAATATTGAAAATTGCGAATATGTTTTCTATACGGGAGAACTGACCCCTGAGAATAATGCAAGCAAAAAATTAGAAGGCGGAAGAATCTGGGCGTTTAAAAAGACGGCGATACAGGATAGTTACAAAATCACATATAAAATATCATACATCGAAAACGGTGAATATAAAACCGTCGATTTGGAACTTGATTGTAACGGAGTCGTTCGATACGATACGGCAGATAAACAGATTTCTTCATCGAGCGAGTTTGCGGAAGTAGGGATATTGATTGACGGGCAGAAAAAATATATCGGAGATTCGGAAGATGGCGAACTGTTTTTAGGCGATTTCGGATATTATTATAAAGCCGTCTCCGTAAAGGTTGTACCGCACGCTTCGATAAATTATTGTATACGCTCGTTTAACGGGACGGGGTATGGCGACGGAACAATATTGTCGTTCGAGGTTGAAGGCGAAGAAATGAGCGGCGTTTACCCCATAAGTAAAATCGCCGAAAAAATCAACGTCAACCCAAGCGATTATATATGGCAGGTCGGTTCTGCCGTAAAAGATAATTTTGATACGAACGGAATACAATTCGGCTTATTCGACGTGGGGCAAACGCTTTACATTTACGAGTATTTTACCGTCGTAAAAGCAGAATGTAACCACGACGACGGTTTCTCGGAGCATTCGGTTGAATATAAGTCCGGAAAGCAGATAACGTTAAAAGAAATTGCCGATAAAATGGGCGTAAAGTTTGACGATTACGATTGGTATATTTGCAAAGACGGAACTAAAACGGCTAAAAGTCTTGCCGCAGACGCCGTAATAAAATACGACGAAGAGGTAGTCGATAACTGTATGTATTTTTCTGCCCTGAATGAAGACGAAATGCCTTATGTATTATGCGAATCGAAAAAAATAAAAATTCAAGTGCAATATTTTGAGGAGGGTGGTAAGTCCGAAACGACAAACATAGAGGTTGAAAGGGGTATTACCGTTAAAGAATTGCTTAAAAGGCTGAATTATTCGGTAACGCTCGGTTTTTCTAACAACAGGATAGATTTCAGACCGCAAAACAATAACGAAGAACAACAATTTATGTGTCAGGACGAGGAATCGCTTAATTATACGATACCTACTGCGGGAGAAATATGTATTTATATTTATAATCCCTGATTTTATCTGTAAAGCGGCACATAGCAGACAGGTGTGGTATTTCCCGCCTCGCGGCAAGCCGAAGGGCTTGCCGCGAGGCGGGTTTTTATACTGATTTATCAAACGCAAAAGCCTACTCTCGTAAAAGCCTACCCTGAGTAAGGGGAGGTGTCTCGGCAAAGTTTACTCTGCCGAGACGAAGGGGTTGTCTGTACGGAAGCGATATTAACCGTTATCGGTTTTACACAAGTTATCGTTTTTACAACCCTTTTGTCTTGCCCGCAGGCTTGACAAGACATCTCCCCTTGCTCAGGGGAGACTTTTTAAATTTATATATTTCTAAGAATTTAAGAACAAGGCGTCCCGTTAATGTTTTTTACAGACCCGAAATTTTGTAATTTTAATACGAAAAAACGAGCCATGATACGCCCGAACTATAACATATATTCCGACAGTTGACAAATTTCGCTCTTTTT
>CALGVF010000004.1 GCA_937920115.1 uncultured Clostridia bacterium | reverse complement strand
ATATATGCTTTTTTTTACAAGCAGAAAGACCGAATATACATATAAGGATAGACGCAATTGAAACAATTAAAAATCTTTTCTCCATAGGAAACCTCCAATGATAAATGAAATTTTTATTTTTCTTTTATCATAGATTATTCTAATCTATACGTCCATTTTATTCCTTTTTATGGAAAAAGTCAACTCCTTTTATAATGTGACAATCAAAATAATATGGAGTGACAAACAAAGCAACATAACGTGATAAACAAAGAAAAATATTTTCCGTCGGACAGAAATGAATAAAATATACAAAAATAAGACTTTTTTAACGACACCTTTTTATTGCGACCATATTCGACCGATTTCTATCTTTTTTGACCTTTAATTGCGACAGGCATTTGTCACCGTTTACGAAGTAGAATACAATGCGAACATTTGTTCGTATTTTTGTTATCCGAAAGTATGCACAAAGGTATTGCAAATGAAAATTCCGCGGATATAATGAGCGCGTTCTTCAGACGAAATAGTCAAAAAAAAGGAGGTGTCAGAATGTTTGTCGAACAAAAGGCTTTGCTCGTAAGCCTCGAAAATATGAGCGATATAATCGAAAGTATGGATAAAAAATTTTTTCTGAAAGCGTTGGGGAGTTTTTCGTGCCGACTTCCCGCCGAACAGCAAGCCGAGAGACTTCTGACGCTTACAGAAAGGAAAAAGGAGTTATTGCTGTTAAGAATCAACGTATACGAATCTCTCGACGCATTAAAGCCCGATTGCAGAAGAATTTTAGTCGAGAAATACGGCATAGACGGAGCGAAAGAAGACGAAAACTTAGTTAAAAACAGAAATTATTATCGCAAGTTGGCGTTAGCGATCGGTAAATTTGCGAAAGGACTCGAAGAGAGGGGGTTAAACGCGGAAGAGATAAGAGTCAAAGCGAAGAGGTTCGCTTTTATAAGCGAGGCGTTGGAAAGGGAGACGACGAAGTCGATTTCGTCGGCGAATTTCGGAGTATTGAAAAACGTTTCGGGCAAGTCGTTGAAGCCCTGTTCGGTCTCAAAAAACTCATAATCTGCCAATATCTAAATTCTGTACTTTCTCGCTTTCCCCTTTGGGGAAAGTGGCTTGACGGAATGAAAATGGAAGTCAAGACGATAGAGGTTATTAACGTAAACAATGGACGATACGCGGCGGTCGTTAGGCTGTAAGACCTCTCTCGGCGGCTTTGCCACCACTCTCCCCAAAGGGGAAGGCAAGTTTTTTTGTCATCGTGGGTTTTATTGTCGCAAGTTTTTTGTCTCCACGGACTTTTTCAGTAGTCGTTGTCGTCAAACTCGTTCGAGGTTATCGCCTCGTCTTTCGCCCTGCCTTTGCCCGACGGTCGGAACAATAAATACACTATCGAAATCGCTACCGCCGACACCGCTATGATAATCGCAAGTTGCAGTCCGTTACCCGTCTTTGCGGCGTTGTCTTTACCCGAATCGGACTCCCCCGAAAGGCTCTCGTCGGGCATTTCCGTCTCCACTTTCAAAACAGGTATTGTAAACTCGGAAACGGCGTT
Organism: uncultured Clostridia bacterium; assembly: GCA_937920115.1. Classification (GTDB taxonomy): domain Bacteria; phylum Bacillota; class Clostridia; order Christensenellales; family Borkfalkiaceae; genus UBA10281. Next base: position 5,542 of record CALGVF010000004.1, on the reverse strand, counting down.
AATCGACATATAGCCCACGTATTTGTCTCCCGAGGTCGTAGTTACGAGCGAATAAATGAACTTCTCTCCGTTAGGACGAACGAGTATTCCGTAGAAGTCGGCGGTACTATTTTGCGTGACCGTTTCGGCTATCGTAAAGTCGGTGTCTTTATACAGCATACAGTTCTGATTGACCGTTAAAGTGAGGTTCGGAAAAATCACGGGCGGCGTTTCCTCGACGATATTCAGTTCCGAAACGTCTATGTACCCCTTAGCCGACGGCTTAGAGCCGCCGCCGCGGTATTCCACTTTCGCCGCCGTTCCGCTCACGCTTATAACCTTAACGTAATAACTGTACGGGAGCGTAAACCAAGGCATCGTCATCGACGAGTCCATATATAAAATCACGTTTTCGCCAAGCACTCGGGAGTACCTTTCTTCCGCGGCAAGGGCGAAATTTTTTTTGACGGAAATCGGAGCGGCGAAAAGCCCCGCGACAAAAACGGACAATATAGTAAAAAGTGAAATAACGATTTTTTTCATAGTACGATAATTATAACTTCGCTACTACCGAAAAAAATATAAATAAATTGCGTAAAAAAGGAGGTTGTGTCGAAAATGAACTCGGAAGAGACTATAAAGGCGATAAAACGCGTGGAAGAGGAAATCGAAAGGCGTAAAAAATTGCCTATTTACAACTACAACACGGGCGAAAAAATACACGAAAAGCAAGTCGCTTTTCATAAATGCAAAAAACGTAACAGGTGGGTATTCGGGGGAAACCGAAGCGGCAAAACCGAATGCGGCGCGGTCGAAACCGTCTATATGGCGAGGGGTATTCACCCTTACAGGGAAAACAGAAAAGACACTTTCGGGTGGGTCGTTTCCCTATCGCGAGAAGTACAAAGAGACGTCGCTCAGAGCAAAATTCTCAAATATCTGCCCAAAGAATGGATAAAAGAGGTCGTAATGAGTTCGGGCAGACGGGGCGACCCCGAGGGCGGCGTAATCGACCAAATAAAGGTTAAAAACGTGTTCGGCGGCATATCGACGATAGGTTTTAAAAGTTGCGACCAAGGCAGGGAGAAATTTCAAGGCAGTTCGCTCGATTACGTCTGGTTCGACGAAGAGCCGCCCGAGGACGTGTACAGGGAGTGTCTTATGCGGGTTATCGATAAAAGGGGCGATATTTTCGGCACTATGACCCCGTTAAAGGGGCTTACTTTCGTCTATGAAGAAATTTACTTAAACAGCGGAAATTCCGACGAGGTATGGTGCGAATTCGTCGAGTGGGCGGACAACCCCTTTTTGTCGAAAGACGAAATCGACGGACTCGACTCCTCTATGAGCGAGGAAGAACTGAGGACTCGGCGATACGGCGAATTTAAGGCGTGTTCGGGGCTTGTTTATCCCGAATTCGACGAAAACAAGCACGTTATCGAGCCTTTCGACTTCCCTTTCGATTGGCAGAACAACATTTCGATAGACCCGGGGCTTAACAACCCGTTGTCGGCTCATTGGTATTGCGTGGACTACGACGACACCGTCTACGTAGTCGCGGAACATTTCGAGTCGGGCAAGGACGTGGAATATCACAGCGAAGCGATAAAGAAAAAGTGCGACGAGATAGGTTGGCGACGGGATAACGACGGGCGTATACGAGCCTTAATCGACTCTGCGGCTAATCAAAAGACTTTATCGTCCTTAAAGAGCGTGACCGAACTATTCTACGACTACGGAATTTTAGCAAATCCCAAGGTAAACAAGGACTTATTTTCGGGCATAGCGAGGGTAAAAGAATACTTAAAAAACGGCAGACTGTACATTTTCAAGACCTGTACGAATTTAATCAGGGAGTTGAAGCGTTACAGGTGGGGCGACGGCGACGTACCGAAAAAAGTAGACGACCACAGTCTGGACGAACTGAGATATTTCATAATGTCGAGACCGAAGCCCGAGAAAAAGGACGGCAATAAGTCGGTTATCGCAATCGACAAAGAGCGGCTTTACCGCAAAATCAAACGCGGTCGCAAAAGCAGCCGATAAATATATTCCGTATTCCGAACGTTCCGAGGCTGTAAAAAAATTGCATCTATATCCCGAAAAATGCGACCTTGTTGATTAAAACACTCGCCTTCTCCTTCGGGGAAGGTGGCGAATCAAGCGGCTTTCCGCGAAGATTTGACGGAAGGGGACAATAAATCCTTGATTTGTATAAATTTTCGTTTTATCCCCTATCGTCTTGACTTCCATTTCATTCCGTCAAGCCACTCCCTGCCTCTTTTGTCGCTTTGCGACATTTCCTCCGCTTCAACGGAGGAATTTACCCCCGAAGGAGGAAGCGATTGTTGCGATATACTCGTCCGTTAGAGAAAAAACACCCGAAGGAGAAAGCATAATTGACTGTTAACGTCTTAAATTACAATTAGATTCTCGTTTTTTTACGATCCAAATTTCCTATCCCCTAAAACTTTCACACAAAAATTTTTCCCGAAAAACGAAAAAACTATTGTCAATTCGCCCGTCCGTATGTTATACTTAGTATGAGGGAATATATATCCACGCGTGTGCGTGGTACGACTCTCTAATACCAACGGAAAAACGAGTGAAAGAAATAGTGAAAAAAGTTATCTCTTTGTTTTTAATATTACTTGCGATAATAGGGTTTGCAACTACTCCCCTTTCGGGCTATCCGACCGCGAAAGCCGAAAACAAAGCCGCGGGAACGGAAGAAACGACGGAAAAGAAAGTCGCTACGGACATATTCTTGCCGACGAGTTACCTTCAATACTACAAACTCGAAAAACCTTACGCCGTATGCCGCTTTACCGCCGACAACAGAGAATTCGTGGCTGTCTCGCATAAAAAAGAGATCGTTATTTACGGGAACGAGAAGTTCAAAAAAATAACTCTCAACATAGGCGAAAATCAGAGGATTACGGCGATAGATTATTACTCCGATTATTTGCTCTACCTCTATGACTCTTATATTTATTACATCGACTTGCGAGATTTTGAAAACCCCGACTACTCCGCAAATCCGAAGGAAACGGGAATACACTCCAACACATCTTTTTCGGTTTGCGGCGACGTTTTGCTGACGCACACGAACAACACTATCGAGTACAGAGACATTATTGCGGACGAACCCGGGTTGTTTAAGGCAAGCGAGCCGAACGAAAAAAGCATCAGCAAGTCCGAAGTGACGAATTCGTCCGAACTTCTGCTCTCAAAAAACGGAAACGTGTATTTTTCAAGCAACAAGTCTGGCTAATACGGATACGACGGCAACGAATTTTTCACTCTCGACGAAAACGTAACCAACGTTCGCGATATAGCGGAGGGCGACGACGGTTTGGTATATTATTCCGCGATAGGCACTTCAAACGGAGAAGGCGGAGGCATTTTTGCGATAAACCCGAACACGAAGGAACATATATCCATCTTCGACATAAAGACCGACGGAACGACGACGGAGGACCTCGGAAACATTATCGACCCCAACGGAATATGCGTAACCGAAAAAACGGTCGTCAGGGACGGGAAAACCGAGATCGAAAAAGTCATATGGATAGCGGACGGAAAGATAAACGCGGTTCAGGAAATAGACCTCGACACGAAAAAATTTACCGAATTCGCGATTACAACCAACTCCAAGGCGGTAAACCGTCTTACGGAATACGCTCGGGATATCACTATCGACGACGACAAAATTTACGCTCTGGACGAAAACAGAATAGTTGTCGTCAACGATATCGGAACGGAAAACAGAACGTATAATCGCATAGACCTCGAACGCGTCGACAACAAAAAAATAGCCGTAGGAAACGGCTACGTTCTCCTTGCCCAGACGAGTTCTTTCGATTTGATTAAACTAAACGAGCCGAAAGACGACGACCCGATAATCGGATATGAAAACGAAAACGAAAAAATTAAAAACAAAGATTCACTCCCCAACTCCATAAACGACGTCTGTTATATGGACGGGAAGTTTTATCTGCTAAGTTCGTCGTCCAAAGACTTCGACGACGGAAAACAACGACCGGCAGTATACGTTCTCGACGTAACGAAAGATGAATTGACTCTCGAAAAATTATTCGTCGCGAAGGACGTCAAAGGCGTTGCCGCCTCGGAAATCGTATGCGACGTTTTCGGTACGATTTACTTTGCCGTTCCCGAAAATGGTAAATACAAATTTTACGAGCATATAAACGGAACTACTTCGCTCGTTTTCACGATTGACGATTTGACGGAAAACGCCGAAATGTTAAACCTGCAAACCGATCTTGACGGCAACCTGTATTCATTGTTCGACAAGAACGTAATTTATAAGGGCGAAGAAAGATACTATTTGAAAACCAACGACAATCTCGGAGATATCAAGCCCGCGAAATCAATGTGTTTATCCTGTTATTCCGAACGCGCTTATTTTATCTTTGAAGGACTTATTCTTCGTTCGTCCGAACAAAGCGACCTCGCGATAGCGACGCCTTATACGATAAAAATTCCCGATACGTTCGGCGTTAAATACTCGCAGGGTATTTCTTTCGGAAAAATTCGCGAGGGAGCGAAACTCTTCGAGACCGAAAAGAAATTCGATAACGAATATTTCGCGTTCAGACAATTCGCGAAAGAAAACGGCGAGGACGAATACGTTATAAAAGACCTCGGCGACAAATACTACTTCATCATAAAAGAGGGCAAGACGGCTATCGCCCGAAAGACCGATTTGATTACCGACAGCGTTTTCGGACTTACGGCAGTAGACGGCAAGAAAACGTATGCGGCGGTGGATTTCGACTTGTACGGAATACCCGTTCTGAATAAGCCCTACGCCCTCCGCGAAGATATCGAAAAGCGTTCGGCGGTCGAAATTACGGGCGAAGTTAAGTTTAACGGTAAGAATTACTACGCAGTCAAGCAAGGCGAAAAACAAGGTTTTATACCCGTCTCGTTTTTAAGAGAGGGCTTTTTGTCCGACGGAGTTTACACGAACGTTGACAGCGGCTACGTTTATGCGAAAGGCGGAGCGACCGTATACTCGGACGACCTCGAAACGGAAACGGACGTCATAGAAAAGAGTAAAAAAGTATACCTGCTCGCAGTTAAAGACGGCTATGCGGAAATTTTATACGACGGCAAAACGGGCTACGTTAAAGACTCGTCGATAGTGAAAACGAGCCGCAGAAACGTAGTGAAAGCCTCTGCGGTAATCATTCTCGCGGTATCGCTTTTCGCGACCTCTATGTTCTTCGAGAAAAAATATTTGTTCAAGGACTGATATATGAAATTGTTGATTTATCGACTTATAACGGGGGTTATGACTATTCTATGTCTTACTTTCGTCATATACAATTCGGCGAAAACGGGCGAGAAATCAGCCGAAGCGAGTAAGGGCGTAACCGAAATCGTAGCAACCGTAATCGTTCCCGATTTCAAGAATATGACAGAGCCGCAAAAGGAAGCCGAAGTACAGCGTATACACCCTACGCTCAGGGAAATCGCTCATTCGCTCGAATTTTGTCTTCTGTCGTTTTTCCTGCTCCTCTTCCTCGTCTCTTTC
>CALGVF010000003.1 GCA_937920115.1 uncultured Clostridia bacterium | reverse complement strand
AGACCAGAGCGGATATTCTAATCGAAAAATCGAAAATAAATTACGCGTCGGCGGTAAAAATTATAGCCGACGTATACGACAACGTTTTCAGTAAAGACGGAACGTTCAGGTACGATAAGAGGTATTTGTTAGCGGAATACGACAAATACCTTCAAGCCGTGCTTATAAAACTTTGCGTTCCCGACAGATTTAAACCCGACGAAATGCGGTTTATCGAAAATATTTCCGACTACGGAAAACTCGTAGAGGGAACCGACTACACCCTTTTTGCGAACTGCGTCAAGGATATGAGCGACAGGCTTGTGTCGAGAGCGGAGGAGCAACTCAAAGAAGTTCCCGTATGCTTTAAACTCGTAGGAGCGGTAGACAGCGGCAAAAACTCGGGCGTTACGAAACTGCTTTTAGATTATACGATAAAAATCGCGTTCAATCTGAAACTCATCGACCCGTCGGCAAACGTAAAAGACAACTCGGACGTCGTAGGGGCTTTGAGAAGCGTTTACGCGTTCGCAAGAGGTAACGGCATAAATTTAAAATAAGCGTGAGGCGGCGGTTATGAAAATAATCATTGTGGGCGGCGGAAAGGTCGGAAAGACCATTCTCGAAAGTCTGCTCAGAGAAAAACACGAAATAGTCGTAATTGATAACGACCCGTCGGTAGTAGGGCAGGTAACGAACACTTACGACGTTATGGGCGTATGCGCGAACGGTACCGACTACGAAAAACTTATCGAGGCGGGGGCTGATAAAGCCGACTTGTTTATTGCCGTAACGGGCTTAGACGAACTCAATATGCTGTCTTGCTTCGCGGCTAAAAAAATCGGGGCGAGACATACCGTCGCGAGAATAAGAAATTCGGAGTACAACACTTCGAGTTGGGACTTTATGAAAAAGCAACTCGAAATATCCATGGCGATAAACCCCGAAAAACTCGCCGCGGAGGCGGTGTACAACATTCTGAAACTTCCGTCTGCGACCAAGGTCGAAACCTTTACCGCGAGAAGTTTTGAAATGATAGAAATTACCGTTAAAAACGGCTCGCTTTTAGACGGCATAAGCCTTATGGAACTCAGAAAAAAATGCCCCGAGAAATTTCTCGTATGCGTTTTGCAAAGAGGAGAAGAGGTATTTATTCCGAACGGTAATTTCGTCGTCAAAGAGGGCGATAAAATCGGCGTAATGGCGACGAACAACGACGCGCACAGACTTCTGAGGTTGTTCGGTTTCTCGCAAAAAGAAGCGAGAAACATACTTATCATAGGAGCGAGCAAGGTGTCGTTATACCTCACCGAAATGCTCCTTAAAGGTCATAACACAGTAAAAATTATCGAAAAAGACCCCGAAAAATGCGAAGAAATCTGCGAGAAACTTTCCTCGAAAGTCACCGTAGTAGAGGGGGACGGAATGTCCCGAGAGATACTTCTGGAAGAGGGAGTCGAAAACGTTGACGCTCTTCTCGCCTGCACGAACAGAGACGAGGAGAATATTTTAATATCCTTCTACGCTCTTTCTAAAAAGGTATCTAAGGTAATCGCAAAGGTAAACAGGAACGAGTTATCGCTCATATCCGAAAATCTCGGACTTGAAACGACTTTTTCGCCTAAAAACGTAGTCGCGGATACTCTCGTGAGATACGCGAGGGCGATAAGCAACAGCGAGGGCAGTAAGGTCGAAACTCTTTACAGTTTGTTCGGCGGGAACGCGGAAGCCCTCGAATTCGTCGTTACTTCCGACTTCAAGTATACCGACGTGCCGCTTAAAAGACTGCAAACGAAAGACAATGTGCTGATAGCGGGCATAACACGAAAAGGGGAGGCAATGATCCCCGGTGGCGACGACTCTATACAGTGCGGCGATAACGTAATCGTAATAGCGAAAGGCGAAAGGCTTTGTAACCTCTCGGATATAGTAAAGCATTGACGACGGGTGAGTTATGAATTACAGAATGATATTTTCGACGACGGGAAAGGTAATAATAGCGATAGGCTTATTGCTCGTTTTACCTCTCGTCACGGCGTTTATATACGGCGAGTGGCGTTGCGCTATGGCGTTCGGAATAACGATAGGCGGTTCGCTTTTGGTTGGCGGTTTGCTCGTAAAACTGTTGCAACCGAAAAGTATGGTATTCTTCTCGAAAGAGGGATTTATAACCGTCGCTATCTGTTGGATAGCCGCTTCGCTCGTCGGGGCTGTTCCGTTTATGATAAGCGGCGAGATTCCTACGTTTGCGGACGCTCTTTTCGAGATAGTGAGCGGACTTACGACGACGGGAGCGTCGGTGGTTCCGAACGTGGAAAACTTGTCTTATTCCATTCTCTTTTGGAGGTCGTTCTCTCATTGGATAGGCGGAATGGGTGTACTTGTGTTCGTAATGGCGGTGACTTCG
>CALGVF010000002.1 GCA_937920115.1 uncultured Clostridia bacterium | reverse complement strand
CTTTTGCTCGCTCCGTTCGCAAAATCCACTCTCCCCAAAGGGGAAAGCAAGAAAATTTGATATTTGCGAAGCAAAATACCGCTTTTATCGAAAGAAGAAGTCAAACGGTAAAATTTCCCCGTCGGCAAATTGTTTTACAGCCGTAGGGGACGACGCCTCGGCGTCCCGCAAAACGCAAAGCAAATATAACTTTGCGAAGCAAAATATAACTGCGATAGCAATATCACTTTACGAAGTAAAATATAACTTCCGCAAGGAAATATCACTTCATTTTTCGGGACGCCGAGGCGTCGTCCCCTACGGCTTCACTCAGCACTTGCCGAGAGGCAAATATAACTTTGCGAAGCAAAATATAACTTATAAAACCCTCGATGTTTCGGCAAATTGCCGAAACATCGAGGGGTTTCTTTCGGTCGATATTCACGACTTTTTAGTTTATTCCGATTCGTTTAAACCGATTATCAGTCCTTGAATCTCTCTTTCGCACTGTACGTCGTATGGAGAAGTTCGTGAGCCTTGTGAGAGTTCGGCTCGCCAAGGAAGTCCTTGTATAAGTCGATTATCTGCGGATTTTTATGCGAAACTCTGAGCGGTCTGCCCTCGTCTTCGCTGTACAAAGCGTTCGCTCTCTTATCTCTGTAAGTGTCGAGTATGTTGTCCTCTTCGTTCGGGAGGAAGCACGGTTTAACGTACGGCTGTCCGCCGCCCGCAACGCAACCGCCGGGGCAACCCATTATCTCGATAAAGTGATACGGACTCTTACCCTTTCTGATTTCGTCGAGAAGTACTTTCGCGTTCTTCATTCCGTGAGCGACCGCAACTTTAACTTCCGTTCCGTCGAGATTGAACGAAGCCTCTTTTATCCCTTCGAGACCTCTCACTTCTTTAATCTCAACGTTTTCGAGTTCCTTGCCCGTGAGTTTCCAAGCCGCAGTACGAAGAGCCGCTTCCATAACGCCGCCCGTCGCTCCGAATATTACGCCCGCGCCCGTGTAGTCGCCGACTATATCGTAATCGAAGTCCTCTTCGGGAAGTCTGTCGAACAAAATTCCCGAACGCTTGATAAGTTTAGCGAGTTCTCTCGTAGTTAAAACGGCGTCGACGTCTTTAAGTCCGCCCGTAACGAGTTCGGGTCTGTCTTTCTCGTACTTCTTAGCCGTACACGGCATCACCGATACGACGAACATTTCTTCGGGTTTGATTCCCTTCTTTTCCGCATAGTAATGTTTGAGAATCGCGCCGAACATTTCGTGGGGCGATTTGCAGGACGAAAGGTGAGGAAGAAGGTCGCCGTAGTAGTATTCCGCGTAGTTTACCCAACCGGGCGAGCAGGAAGTAATCATTGGAAGAACGCCGCCGTTTGTCACTCTCGACAGAAGTTCGGTAGCCTCTTCCATAATGGTAAGGTCCGCTCCGAAGTTGGTGTCAAATACTTTCTTGAAGCCGAGTCTTCTGAGGGCTGCGACCATTTTGCCAGTAGCGGGAGTTCCGATTTTCATACCGAACTCTTCGCCGATAGCCGCTCTTACCGCGGGAGCCGTCTGAACGACGACGTATTTGCCCGCTTTCATAGCCGCGTCAACCTTGTCGATTTCCGAAACTTCCATAAGCGCGCCCGTAGGACATACCGAAACACATTGTCCGCACAGAATACAGGGCGAATTTGCGAAACTTCTGTTGCCCGCGGGGGCTACGATAGTCTTGAAACCTCTTTTCTCGAAGCCTAAAACGGAAAGTCCGTGAGCGTTTTTGCATCTCTCGATACATCTGCCGCAAAGTATACACTTCGAGGTATCTCTTTTAATCGACGGGGTGAGCATATCGACCGTGACTTCGGTTTTCGCTCCCTCGTACATACCCTCTCTTGCTCCGACGAGTTGGGCAACGTGTAAAAGTTCGCACTTGCCGTTCTTGTCGCACTGCTGACAGTCTTTATTGTGATTGGAAAGGAGAAGTTCGACCGAGCATCTTCTCGCCTGTACCGCCTTGGGCGACGAAATGGTGATTTCCATTCCCTCGTTGACGGGATATACGCACGAAGCGACGAGTCCTCTCGCTCCCGTAGCCTCTACGAGACATACTCTGCACGAACCTTTGGAACATTCGCCGTGGTTGAACGCGCAAAGCGAAGGAATCTCGTATCCGCAAGCCTTAGCCGCTTCGAGTACGGTCATACCCGATTCTACCTGATAAGGTACGCCTTCTATTTTTATATTAACTTTTGCCATAATTCGCGATTCCTCCGATTACTTTTTCTCGACCGCGCCGAATTTACACGACGCGATACACATTCCGCACTTGATACACTTTTGAGTATCGATGACGAACGCCTCTTTGCCGACTACGCCGCTGATAGCGTCCACGGGACACTTTTTGGCGCAGAGACTGCACTTTCTGCACTTTTCGGGATCGATCGAATAACGCATAAGGTGCTTACAAACGTGAGCGGGACAAACTTTGTCCTGAATGTGAGCGATATATTCGTCTTTGAAATGAGCGAGGGTGGAAAGAATCGGGTTCGGAGCGGTCTGTCCGAGAGCGCAGAGCGAGTTACTTCTTACGTTCGCGGAAAGTTCTTCGAGCGCCGCCAAGTCGTCCATAGTCGCTTTGCCGTCGGTAATCTTCGTGAGAAGTTCGAGCATTCTCTTAGTGCCGATACGGCAGGGCGAACATTTACCGCAGGATTCGTCGTAAATGAATTCCATATAGAATTTCGCGACGTCTACCATACAGTTGTCTTCGTCCATGACGATCGCGCCGCCCGAGCCCATCATCGAACCTTTCGCGACTAAGTTATCGAAGTCGATTTCGGCGTCGAGATCGGCTTCTGTAAGACAACCGCCCGAAGGTCCGCCCGTCTGAATGGCTTTGAATTTCTTGCCGTGCGGTATTCCGCCGCCGATGTCGTATATAAGTTCTCTGAGCGTAGTTCCCATCGGTACTTCGACAAGTCCTACGTTGTTGATTTTACCGCCGAGCGCAAAAACCTTTGTGCCTTTCGACTTCTCGGTGCCGTGTTTCGTGAACGCCGCGACTCCCTCTCTCATTATGTAGGGAACGCAGGCGAGCGTTTCTACGTTGTTTACGATAGTCGGACACTGCCACAAACCCTTGACCGCAGGGAACGGCGGACGGGGACGAGGCATACCTCTCTGACCCTCTATCGAGTTCAGAAGAGCGGTCTCTTCGCCGCAGACGAACGCACCTGCTCCGAGACGGATATGAACGTGGAAGGAGAAGCCCGTTCCGAGTATGTTATCGCCGATTAAACCTACGTCCTCGGCTTGTTTAATGGCAATTTTAAGTCTGTTGACCGCGATGGGGTATTCCGCTCTTACGTAGAAGTAACCGTTTTGGGCTCCGATAGCGTAACCCGCTATCATCATACCTTCGATTACCGCAAGGGGGTTACCCTCTAAAATCGACCTGTCCATGAACGCTCCGGGGTCGCCCTCGTCGGCGTTGCAGACGACGTATTTCTTGTCCGAGACGGAAGCCTTCGCGAACATCCACTTTCGTCCGGTCGGGAATCCGCCGCCGCCGCGTCCGCGCAGACCGGAGTCGAGAATCGTCTTGATGACGTCGTCTGGCGTCATGGTCGTCAGCACCTTGCCGAGAGCCTGATAGCCGTCCATCGCGATGTACTCG
>CALGVF010000001.1 GCA_937920115.1 uncultured Clostridia bacterium | reverse complement strand
ACTTGATCTCACGGACGAGACGGCGATAAGAAATCTCGAAGCGTACAACGCGTTCAAGGAAGCGTTCGGAGCGTAACCGATAACCGAAAAATCTCGCAGAGAACCCGAAAAGCGGAATAAAGGCGAGAAGAAAACAGGCGGTATAAATAGCCTATGATTGCGGTAAAACGATAAAAAGGCTATTAAAGGAAAAATTGAATAAAATCGGTTAAAGATACCGAAAAAGACAATAAAAGCCGCGGCAAAAGCGAAAGACTTTTGCCGCGGCTTTTAAAATTGTCATTATAAAACAGTTTTATTGGCGATGGGTTCTTGCTTTCTCCTTTGGAGTTAATTTGTAATTTTCATTGCCGCATGACAAATTTCCGTTATGCGGGACGTCGGGGTGCCGTCCCCTACGATTGTTGAAATAAAATGCCGTATAAGTTGATTATTTTAATCTTTTGTACAGCATTGATAAATTGACAAATAAAATAAAAAAAGTTTCTATTAAAAATGACAATTTGTTGAGTTCTGCCGTAGGGGACGACGACTTTAAGGCGGCGTCCCGATAGTTATTTTTTATAGCACCTTTTTAGATTTTTTATTGTTGTTTAAAGTCTCCCCTGAGCAAGGGGAGATGTCGCGACTTGTCGTGACAAAAGGGTTGTAAAACGAAAAGTTAAACAAAACGGTTGTCATTTACGATAACTTTCTCGCATAACGCCCCCTTCGGCTCTCCGCCCGCCGCCGACAGAGGTCAAAAACGGAATTTAAAACTTAAAAAATCAGTAGTCTTTTCTTCCGAGAAGATAATCGACGGTAACGTCGAAAAGGTCGGCTATCCTTATTAAAGTATCGAAATCACATTCGCGTTCGCCGTTTTCCCAGTAGCAGACCAGTCTCGTGGAGATATTCAGTTTTAAGGCAAGTTCAGACCTCGAAAGCCCCGAATCATTCCTTAATTCTTTCAGCCTTTCCGGGAACAGTATCATAAAATTTCCTCTCTAAAAATTGTCGCATTATACTACTTATAGAACATTTTGTTCCAAAATACTTGACATAGAACAAATTGTTCTTGTATAATGATATATGGAACAAAATGTTCCTCGCGTATGTTTTTTCTGACAGAAACGAGAAAAAATTTCTAAGACGCTATAAAGATTTTAAGGAGATAGGTAAAATGAAAAACAAAGCGTTAAACAAACTTCTCATTGCGATTTTAGTAGTTGCAATGTCATTTGCAACCCTGCTTGCCGTAACTTCGTGTTTCGACAGCGGAAGTACGAGCGATTCAAACGGGGCGACCACGGAAAGCGACGGCGGTTCGGGTAGTTCCGAAAATTCGGATAGCGACAGCGACAGTTCGTCCGAAATTTCCGTCGGTGGAGAACTTAAAAGAATCGAGATTATGACCGACATTGCGGCGGGCGTTCCCGAGAAAAGTACGGTCACAATCAACGTTACGACCGTTCCGAAAAAGCCCGACACGGCTATCGAGAAACCCTACGACGCGAAAAATCTTCAAGTTTTCGTTAAGATAGGCGACGAAATCGACTATATCGGCAACGCTTCCGAAAAAAAGATTACATATAAAATAACCGAAAACACGCCGCCCGTGTTCTATGCGAAATATTGCTTGCACGACGATAGACATACCGACGCTTTCGGCGATATTTCTTCCGATGAAGTGACGGTCAACGTGTGCGAAACTCTCATTACAAACGCGACCGAACTCGTATCTTTAAAAGACCAAACGGGTACTTTCGCCCTCGGCAAAGATATAGACCTTTCGGCGTTCGATAATTGGACGCCCGTCGATAACTTCAACGGTACGTTGGACGGGGCGAACTTCAAAATCACGGGTCTTAAAATCAACGCTTTGAACAAACAGCATATCGGTCTTTTCTCCAAGACGAGCGGAACGTTCAGAAACCTTACGGTCGTAGCCGATTCCGTGACCGCAACGGGCGATTCTTCTTACGCGGGCATACTTGCGGGCGAAGCGAGCGGTACGGTCGAAAACGTGACCATCGAAGGCTCGGTAAATCTTCCCACTTACGATAAAGTCGGCGGAATGGTCGGATATTTAAGCGGAAAAGTTAAAGACTGCGTAAATAAAGTTGAGGTTCTCGGCAGAAACTACGTCGGCGGTTTGGCGGGCGAATGTGCGGCTTTGGCGAGCAGCGATTATTCGGGTTCTGAAAACTACGGAAAAATTACGGGTTCGGATAGCGTTGGCGGTTTAGCGGGCAAACTTACCGCATCTAACGGCGATTACGTTGTCGAACTTTTCAAAAATAATGCCGAAATAAACGGGGCTTACAAGGTCAGCGGCGTAGTCGGTCGGTTAGAAGGCAACGTTAAATTCTCAATATGCGAGAACTACGGGAAAATAGTCGCGACGGGCGACGACGTGGGCGGAATAGTCGGCTCTTCGACAGGTAGTCACGAAATTTCCGTTTGTAAAAACTTTGCGGATATAACGGGGCAATTTTGGGTCGGCGGTATCTTAGGGTACGCTTTAAACGTTGATATACTTGCAACCGACACCGAAAACAATAATAAAATAACGGGCGTTGCGGGCGTCGGCGGTGTCGCGGGCAGAGCGAGAGTAGTGACGGGAGCGACGAACAGCGGTGAAATAGTGGCGACGGGTTACATACTTGAAGGTACTGTTAAAAAGGCTTACGTCGGCGGCATTGCAGGGTACTTACGAGGAGCGATAAATTGTACTAACAATTCCGATATTACCGTTAAAACGGGCGGCATAGAAGTCGGCGGAATTGCGGGCAAGGCTGATCTTGGAGAATCCTATTGGCATTATTTAAAAGACAATGTTAATAATGGAGAAATTGTCGGCGGCGATACGGTTGGCGGGGTGTTCGGCTCGATAGTGGCAAACGAAGGATACGCAGGACATTATTACGTAGAACGTAACGTGAACAATGCCGTAATTACAGGTGGGAATAACGTCGGAGGTGTTGTCGGTGTGGCACTTGGCAGTTCGTATTATTACACAGAAAGATATATTCGCTTTGAATATAACGAAAACAAGGCGGCGATAGTGGCGACGGGTAAAGTTGCGGGAATAGCCGCGAATTGCTCCAAAGTTGTGACCGACGAGGCGATAGTAAACACTAATAAAACGACTTACGGAAATATTTTCGGACAGAACTAATAAAAAAGACCATAAAAGGAAACGGGAAAACCTGTTTCCTTTTGCGGTTTTACGGGATATAAAATTCGGTAAAAAACAAGGAGAAAAAAATGGAAAAAAGAAAAAGATTGTTGATTGTAATTTTCACAATAATTCTTACGCTTGCGGTAGGAATGTTCACGGGTTGTATGACCGATGACGGCGATAGTTCGTACACGCCGTCTTCCGTAGGTAGACCCGACGAGTCGTTATCGTCGAGCGTTTCCGAAAATACGCCCGAAACGAGCGGAAATACCGAAAACACGGAAACGGGCAACTCGGGCGATACTGAGGATACGGAAGATACGGGCAGTACGGCGGAAACGGGTAACACCGAGAATACGGAAGATACCGAGAACACCGAAGACACGGGCAGTACTGCGGAAACGGGTAATACCGAAGATACGGGAGATTCCCACGAACACGTTTACGGCGAATGGCGACAGACAGCCGCTCCGACTTGTACGACTGCGGGCGAAGAACGTAGAGATTGCAAAAATTGCGACGGTTACGAAACGAGAGCGATAGCCGCGTTGGGGCATGACGAAGAAGAGCATGCCGCGAAAGCCGCGACTTGCGTTGAAGTCGGTTGGAACGCTTACGTTACATGTTCGCGTTGCGATTATACGACTTATGTAGAAATTCCCGCGAAAGGGCATACGGAAGTTACGATACCCGCGGTAGAGGCAACATGTACGAAAACGGGTCTGACCGAGGGTAAAAAGTGTTCGGAATGTAACGAAGTCC